>DATNGC010000122.1:0-18259 GCA_035606075.1 Elusimicrobiota bacterium | reverse complement strand
GGCTTCCAACCGCTCATCCACCGTAAACGTCCGTCTTTTCTGCCTCATCTTACCCTCCGGTAGTCTAACGCCAATTCCGGTGGGAAAGTGTCAACAGATCAGCACGTCAACAAACGTCGCACCTCAGGTGGACAGGATACGGTCGCGGACTCCGGCCATCACCGGGTGGTCAAGTTCGATCGCCAAGGCAACGTGACGCTGAGCTACACCGGCTCGCAGCAGTTCAACCAAGTCCAAGGCCTCGGCCTCGACGCGAACGGCGCGCTCTACGCCGTGGACCGCAACGCCAACGACGTGCTCAAGCTTGGGCCGCCTACCTCAGGCGGCTTCGGGGCGATGTCCTTCGTCGTCGGCGGCGCCGTCACGACGGCGGCCCCGGCTGTGGCGGTGGTCGCGAAGGACGTGGGCGGCGTGGTGGCGCGGCAGGATCATGCCGCGGTCGTCATCCCGCCCCAAGCCCTCGCTCAGGACACGCTGATCACGGTCTCCAGCGACGTTACGCATAGCCCCGTCGAGGCGACAGCCATGGCGGCCCAGGGCGCCGCCATGGGGCTGAAGGGAGCGGCTCCAACGATCAATTACGGGCCGGAAGGCACGCAGTTCGCCGTCCCGGTGACGATCGTGCTGCCCTTCGACCCCGCATTGGTCTCGGCCTACGGCATGAACGCGGATGCCCTGAAGGTCTATTACTGGAATCCGACGGCCGGCCATTGGGAAGCCCTCGACTCGACTATCGATCCCATCAATCACACCGTTGCGGCCCAGACTTCTCACTTCTCGGCTTATCAGGTCATGGGCTCTGGCGGGAGCTCGGTCGGCGTGGCGTCCGCGGCGCAAGACGCCTTCGGCCTTCGGGCTGCTTATGTCTTCCCGAATCCCGTGCGGGGCGTGCGGGCGGTGACGATCCGTGTCCAGCCGGGGCTCGCCGATTCCGTCGAAGTCCATGTCTATGACGTGACGGGGCGCCGCGTGCACTCCTCCTCCGATTTCCGATTCGCCGTGCTCGACGACGGCAACGGCCTCGGGGCCCAGGATACGTACGATCACGTCTGGGACGTGTCGGGTGTGGGTTCAGGCGTGTATACGTACGTGATCACCGCGAAGAAGGGCGGGCAGGCCGACATCCATAAATCAGGGAAAGTGGGGGTGATCAAGTGAAGATCACTCTCCTCGTCGTGGCTTTGGCGTTGGCGGCTCCCGGCCGCGCCGCGGAAACCGCCGCTTTCTTGAATCTCGGGGTGGGCGCCCGCTACCTGGCCATGGGCGGCGCGGGAACGGCACTGTCCGACGACGCAAACTCGCTGTACTGGAACGCGGCCGGCCTCGGCGACGCCAAGCGGGAGTTCAGCGTCAGCGACATGGAGCTCCAGGAGAGCACGCGACTCGACTTCGCTTCCTTCGCCCAGCCGACCAAACTCGGCACGTTCGCTGTCGGCGGCGCCTACCTGAGCCAGAGTACGATTGAGGGGCGCGACGCCAACGGGCACGCCATCGGCGGCTTCAACGCCGCGGACGCCGATATTGCCGTCGGCTACGGGCGCAAGACGGATCTCGTCGATCTTGGCGGGACGATCAAGTTCATCCAATCGCACATCGCCTCGGCTCAGGCTTCGACCTTCGCTGCCGACATTGGCGCGCGCAAGCAGGTCGGCCGCGTCTTGCTGGGCGCGGCGTTGAGGAATCTCGGGCCCGGCCTGAAGTTCGACACCGAACGGAACGACCTGCCGATGCGGCTGGCCGTCGGAGCGGCCTACAAGTTCGAGGCCGGACACGCGCTGACGGCCGAGGTCACCAACGCTCCTCGCGCCGGAGGGACGGACGTTGGTTTCGGCGGCGAGTTCCAGGGGATGAAGAACGTCTTCCTGCGCGCTGGATACACGACCCAAACTGCGATCACCGGCGGCTCGAGCTTTGACGCGGCGCGCGGCCTAACCCTCGGCGTCGGCTTCCGAGCCGATCGCTGGACCATCGACTATGCTGCGGTGCCGATGGGAGAGCTCGGCACCACCCACCGGTTCACTCTCAGCGCTCGGTTCTGACCTTGACGAGCTGCGGCGGTACGGCTAAAGTCACGGCATGAATTGTCCGTCTTGCGGTCTCAACGCCGGCGAGGCGGTCGAATGCCCGGCCTGCGGCGTCATCTTCGCGAAATGGAAGCCTCGGCAGGAAATCCCATCGGCGAAGACGGACCGGAGTCTGAGCGCTGGAACGATCGCGGCCGTGCTCGTCCTCACGCTCGGCGGGGTCTGGTTCTACGCGCGAAAGACGATCGTATTCCCCGCGGCCGAGCCGGCCTCGACTGAGCCGGCGCCGGTCACGCTCTACCTCGGCTCCGCGGTGAAAGCCCCGGGAGAAATTCAGATCCCACTGGCCCCGCTAGCGAAGTTCGACGGCTTCACCAAGGCGCAGATTTACGACATCAGACGACACGCCATCGCAGAGCATCCCGAGTTGACGGGCAAGAGTTATGAGCCGAGCGACTATGTCTTCGGCTCCATCGAGGACGGAAAGCCATGGTGGGGCCTTGAGGGTCTCTATTTCTACGGCGATGGGCCCAATGGGAACGCAGGACCTTCAGAGGAGTCGCGCTTCCTGCCCAATCCGTTCCTCCTCGTCGGAATCCGCGAATCGATGGCGCGAACAGGCGCCACCCCGGACGGTTCGACGAACTATTACCCGTATCCGACCCGGCTCGCCTGGAACGCGGCCGAGTCGTCGGCGCGCGTTGAGTATTCTGTCTCTCAGTATTTCGATTTCACCGCGAACCATGCCTATTCGCCGGAATACCGACGGCAGTTCCAGTTCGTGCTCTACAACGCGCGGGACCTCGGGTTTCGCTACTTTGCCCTCGACCGCGCGCGGTCGAAAGGGATCTCCCTCATTCAGGACACGGACGAGCCCCGCAGCGCCCGGCAATTCATCCACCGCGGCCCGAGTTGTGGAGTGGCCGGAGGCTGCAACAACATGAGCCCGCACGCGAAGGAATTCCTATTCGACGTACCGGCCGCGCCGGCGAAGGCTGTCCTTAAGCTCTGGCGGACCAAGCCGGACGACAGCAATGCTCCCGCCGATATGACCTATACGATAGACATGATTTGATCCCCGTGAGTGAAGCGTCCGACTGGAGAGAACGCTGGATCAGTAGGCCGCCCGGGGTTTTAGCGTAGTGCCTGCGTAGTGTTTGGGGGTCCAAACGGCACTACGAGACAGGATGAGCCAGGATGTCTCTCGACGAGAAAACAGGCGGCGGGGTCCGCCCGAGGGGCAGAAATCAGTTTTCGAGACTGCTACCTTCAACCGCTCGGTCACCCTTCCGTGTCCGACGAGAATCTCGCTTTGAGCGGTCGAGCGGACATTTTAGCATACCTACTTCGCCCGATAGACGCGCACGATCCGCTTTCCCGTCTTCACGTCCGTTCCTTTGAGAGCGACGAGCTTCACCTTCGCCGAAAAACGGCCCTTCAGCTCGGCCTCGGAGTAGATCTCGTCGAGTCGGATCTCGGCGTTCTTGTCCGATGGGCCCAGCGTCATGCGCGCCTCCGCGCGGCAGCCGCGCGCTGTCTTCGAGCTGCGCACCCGCAGCCGAGGATTAGGCCCGAGGTCGTGCTGGACCTCCTTGAGCTCGTTGAGACGGACCGAGAACGAGTCCGCGCCCGCGTCCGGGACGGACCCGGTCTCCACCTCGAGGCGCTTGCGGATGCCGCGCTTGATCAGCGGATTGACCGGCTTGAAGCTCCGGCGGTCCATGAGCCAATAGAAGTCGAGCGCTGGGGAATCGCCCTGGCGGACGATGCGGCACTCGTCATCGAGGCGCGTGTACACGACGAGGTCGTTGCGGGGGTGGACGCTCTTGCGGACGGTCACGACCCGGTAGTGGGGGCCCACCTCGGGGATCGTCGCCACCAGAGGCCCGGCGGCGGCGGAGACGCACAGGAACGCGGCCAAGGCCGAGAGCGCTCGCCGGGCGATTCGCATGCGCGGAGTATAGCACCGCGCCCCCCGGTTCATGCGGCCTTCAAAATAAAGTGACCTGCGGCGCATGGGCCGGCGGGTCCGGGAACTCTAGAATCGGAGCCCATGAAGCCTTGGAGCCTCCTCGTCTCGATCTGCCTCCTCGCCGCCGCCGGCTGCGCCGAGCGCCCCGCCTACTTCGGGAGCGCCGCGCGCGTGACGCGCGAGAACGGCGCCTCCTATTGGGAGGCGCCCGCCATGTCGCCGCCCTACATGCGGGTCCGCATGCGGCGTCCGGCGCGGGCTCCGCGGCCCGTCCCGGCCGTCTACGAGGGCGCGCTGACCCTCCGCTCGATCTCCCCGGCCGTCCTGCGTTCGTCGTTCACCGTCGCCGAGGGCAGCTCGGCGTCCCTCCATTTCGACCTCAACCCGCGCGCCACCGCCGTGCGCTACGAGCCGGGGGCGCTGGACGTCGTCGTCGCCTGCGCCCGCGGCGAGTGCCGGGCGAGCTCGACGCCCGCGCCGATCTGGGACGACGGCACGGTCGCGCTGAAGCTCAAGAGGCCGGCGCGGCGCCGCGGCGAAAAGCGCGCGGCCTCGCGCAAGGCGGCCGACGCCGGCGCCCTCGCGGCGGCGGCGGACCTGCGCGAGGACGGCGAGTGCGCCGCCTTGGACCAGACGGTGTCGGCCGCGGCGGCGAGGACGGCGAAGACCGGCGAGGGAGAGACGCGGACGGAGCGGGCCGCGCGGAATCGCTACGTCGCGGAAGGCTGCGCGGCGTGGCTCGACGCGCATGGGGGCGCGGCGGCGGCGCGGCGCAGGGTCCGGCTGTCGCGGTGGACCAGCCTCGGCGGCCGGTGACCCGGGGCGCTCAGCCCGGCGTCTGGGAGCGCGGCGCGGGCGCCTCGGCCGACGGGGCCGGCTCCATGCGGCGCGGGACGTAGACGTGCGCGCGCCCGGCGTTGGCCGCCCCGACGAGGCACGGCAGCTTGAGCTCGTGGAACTTGTAGCTGGACGCGCGCAGGGGCTCGATCGAGGAGACGACCTCGATGTGCCCCGAGCGGTTGTTGAAGCCGCAGACGTTGCGGTCGAAGACGATGATGCTGCCGATGACGAGCGGGTCGACGCGCAGGTCGAGCCGCTGCAGGGGCGCCTTGCGCGCGACCGCCGGGTCCTTCTGCTCCTTCGTCTCCAGCGCGTTCATCGCCCAGGCGAAGCTGAAGGCGCGGCGCGAGCGGCGCCAGTCGCCCCGCAGCGGCACCTCGTCGCGGTACTCGTTGGACCAGAGGCCGGTCTCCTGCAGGGCCATGCGCACCCACGCGTAGCAGCGGCCGCGGCGCCGGCGCTGCTCGCGCCGCGCCTTCTTGCGCGTGGTCGCCGAGTACCAGCCCTGCGCGCCCTCCTCCGCCGCCGACGCGAGCTCCTCGGCGCGGTCCCAATCGACGGAGTCGAGCACGCTCTCCGCGGGGCCTTGCGGCTCGGCCGGCGCGACGCTCGGGACGACGCGCCGCGTCTTGACCCTCTTGCCGTGCCGGATCAAAGTCACGAGCTTCGTCGCGGGCTTCGCGGGAGCGACCGGGGCCGCCACCACGTCGGCCAGGTAGAGGTAGCGGGGCTTGTAGCTGCGCTGGCGGACCTCGGCGGTGAGCTCGGCGGCGCCCGCCGCCTGCTCGGCGGTCAGCGGCTCGGTCGAGACGCGCACGCGGTCGCGGTACACCGGAAGAGCCGACTCGGGAGGCTTGATCCCCAGGCGTCCGGCGACGAGCACCGCCATGTCCGCGTACACGGGAAGCGACTCGGCGCCGCGTCCGGCCTCGATGAACGCGGCTTGTCCGGCCAAGGACTCGAGGGAGGCGGCCTCGTCCGGGAACGCGGCGGCCAGCCGGGCCGGCACGTCGAGCGCGGGAAGCGGAACGGCTCCTTTCTTGTCGAGATAGGACTCGCGGGCGCCCGCGAGGAACGCGACGCGCAGGGCGTCGAAGTCGCGGCGGGCGCCGTCGAGCGCCGCGGGAACGGCCGGAGCAGCCGAAGGCGCGGCCGGAACGGCCGCCGAGCTCTTGGGCGTCTCGAAGACGGCCGGCGTCTGAGCCGAGGCGCCGGCGGACAGGGCGCCCGCCAGGGCCGTCATCGCCAGAGCGCATGAAAGTCGACGGAAAGACATGCGATTCAGTTTAGGGTCCTCAGAGGGAAAAATCAAGTTCCGGGCGCCCAAATTTTTCCTAAATTCCCGGCGAACGGCCAGTTTAGCAATTTTATGACGACGCCCGCCCGCCTCGAATTGAGAGGGATTTGTTTGCCGGGCGGCGGCCCGCGGGGATAAACTCCGAGGGACGGCAGCCACCGGCAAGGAGGACTCGTGTCGGACCAATGGTACAAGGAAGCCGTCTTCTATGAGGTTCCGATCAAATCCTTCTGCGACTCCAACGCGGACGGGATCGGCGATCTGCCGGGCTTGACGTCCAAGCTCGACTATCTCAAGCACCTCGAGATCGACTGCATCTGGCTGCTGCCCATGTACCCGTCGCCCCTGCGCGACGACGGCTACGACATCTCCGACTTCTGCTCCATCAATCCCGACTACGGCACCTTGGCTGACTTCGAGGCCTTCGTGAAGGCGGCGCACGAGCGCAAGATCCGGGTCATCGCCGACCTCGTCCTCAACCACTCGTCCGACCAGCACCCGTGGTTCCAGGCCGCCCGCCGCCCCGGCAATCCCAAGCGCGACTGGTACGTCTGGTCGGACGACGACCAGCGATACAAGGACGTGCGCATCATCTTCACCGACACCGAGAAGTCGAACTGGACCTGGGATCCCGTCGCCAAGGCCTACTATTGGCACCGCTTTTTCTCCCACCAGCCGGACCTGAACTTCGACAACCCGGAGGTGCGCGCCGCGATGCTCGACGTCGTGCGCTTCTGGCTCGACAAAGGCCTCGACGGCTTCCGCGTCGACGCCGTCCCATATCTGTTCGAGCGCGAGGGCACCAGCTGCGAGAACCTGCCGGAGACGCACGCGTTCCTCAAGCAGATGCGCGCGATGGTGGACGAGTACTACACCGACCGCGTCCTGCTCGCCGAGGCCAACCAGCTGCCGGCCGAGGTCCGCCCGTACTTCGGCGACGGCGACGAGTGCCACATGGCCTTCCATTTCCCGCTCATGCCGCGCATCTTCATCGCCATCCGCCGCGAGGACCGCAAGCCGATCGTGGACGTGCTGCGCGAGACGCCGCCGATCCCCGAGAACTGCCAGTGGGGCCTTTTCCTGCGCAATCACGACGAGCTGACGCTCGAGATGGTCACGGAGGAGGAGCGCCAGTACATGCTCAAGGAGTTCGCGCACGTGCCCCGCATGAAGCTGAACCTGGGCATCCGCCGGCGCTTGGCGCCCCTGATGGAGTTCGGCCGGCGCCAGATGGAGCTGCTGGCCTCGCTGATCATGTCCCTGCCCGGAAGCCCCGTGCTGTACTACGGCGACGAGATCGGCATGGGCGACAACATCTACCTCGGCGACCGCGACGGCGTGCGCACGCCCATGCAGTGGAGCTCGGACCGCAACGCCGGATTCTCGCGCGCCGACCCCGAGCGCCTCTACGCCCAGCCCGTCCTGAACCCCGTCTGCAGCTACCAGGCGGTCAACGTCGAGGCGCAGGAGCGCATCCCGAACTCGCTGTTCCACTGGATGAAGCGCCTCATCGGCCTGCGCCGCCGCCATCCCGCGTTCGGCCGCGGCGCCATGCAGATGCTCGAGCCCGCGAACACGCACGTCCTCGCCTACCTGCGCGAGGGCGGCGGGAGCACCCTGCTGGTCGTCAACAACCTGTCGCGCTTCGCCCAGCCCGTCGAGCTCGACCTCGGCCGCTTCCGGGGCTGGACGCCCGTCGAGATGTTCGGCCACTCGCGCTTTCCGCCGATCGGAGACGGTCCGTACGTGCTGACGATGTCGCCGCACGGCTTCCTGTGGTTCACACTGGAGAGATGACCATGGAAAAACTGCCCCTGTCGCTCCTCGCTTTCGACGCGGCGATCCTGGTCGCGGCGCTGGTCATCGTGCGCTTCACCTTGCGCCGGCCCGTCGAGCGGCTGACCGCCTGGCTGCATCAGCTGCACGGGGGGCAGGCGCCGGCGGCGCCGCGCCTGCCCGCGCGCGGCCTGCTGGCGCCGCTGATCCGCGAGGCGGAGACGCTGGCGCGGGACCTGGCGCGCGCGCAGACGGCCGCCGAGCAGGAGGCGCGCCTGAGGCAGGCCGGGGAGTCGCTGTGGACCCCCGAGCGCCTGCGCGAGCACGTTCGCGTGATGCTGTCCGGCCGGCCGCTCGTCGTCGTCGCCAACCGCGAGCCCTATCGCCACTCGCGCCAGAGCGGGCGGCTCGAGTGGGTGACCCCGGCGAGCGGCCTCGTGACCGGTCTCGAGCCGCTGCTGCGCGCGTGCGGAGGGACGTGGATCGCGCACGGCGACGGCGACGCCGACCGCGAGACGGCGGACGGCCGGGGGCGCCTGCGCGTGCCGCCGGACCGGCCCCAGTACACGCTGCGCCGCGTCTGGCTCGGGGCCGAGGAGTTCCGGGGCTATTACGAGGGCTTCGCCAACGAGGGGCTGTGGCCCCTGTGCCACATCGCCCACACGCGCCCGGTGTTCCGCGCCTCCGACTGGGCCGACTACCGCCGGGTCAACGAGCGCTTCGCCGAGGCGGTGCTCGACGAGATCTCGGGAGAGTACGAGCCCTGCGTCCTCGTGCAGGACTATCACTTCACGCTCCTGCCCAAGCTGATCAAGGACCGCCGGCCCGACGCGCGCGTGGCGCTGTTCTGGCACATCCCCTGGCCCAATCCCGAGGCCTTCGCCATCTGCCCGTGGCGCAAGGAGCTGCTGATCGGCCTGCTCGGCGCGGACCTGATCGGGTTCCACACTCAGTTCCACTGCAACAACTTCCTCGAGACCGTCGACCGGACCCTCGAGTCTCGCATCGACCGCGAGCGCTTCGCGGTCAAGCGCGAGGGCCGCGCCACCGTCGTCAAGCCGTTCCCGATCAGCGTGGCGTTCGAGGAGCCGCGCTCGAAGGACCCCGACGCGGACGCCGCCGCCGCGCGCGCCTTCGTCCTGCGCGAGACGAGGAGCCGCGCCGAGTTCCTGGCCGTCGGAGTGGACCGGCTGGACTACACGAAGGGCATCCTCGAGCGCCTGCGGGGCGTCGAGCGCTTCCTGGAGCTCTATCCCGATTATCGCGGCCGCTTCACGCTGTTCCAGATCGGCGCGCCGAGCCGCACAGGCCTCGAGACCTACCGGGATTTCACCGCGCACGTCGAGGCCGAGGCGGCGCGGATCAACGCGCGCTTCGCGGGGGGCGCCCCGCCCATCGCCCTGCGCCTGAAGCACCACAGCCACCAGGAGATACTGCCGTTCTATCGCGCCGCCGACGCGTGCCTGGTCACGTCCCTGCACGACGGGATGAACCTCGTGGCCAAGGAGTTCGTCGTCGCGCGCGAGGACGAGGGGGGCGTGCTGATCCTGAGCCGCTTCACGGGCGCCGCGCGGGAGCTGCGCGACGCGCTGATCGTCAACCCGTACGACATGGACGAGGTCGCGAACGCGCTGCGCGACGCGCTGACGATGGACCGCGGCGAGAGGACCCTGCGCATGGTGCGCCTGCGCCGCCAGGTGCGGGAGCACAACGTCTACCGCTGGGCCGGCGGCTTGATCGAGGAGCTGGCGTCGGTGCGCATCCCGGCGCTGGCGAGGAGCTGAGGTGAAGCCCGCGCGCTGGACGGACCGGCTGGCCGACGAGATCGGACGCCATCCGCGCGTCCTCGTCGTGCTCGACTACGACGGCACGCTCGTGCGCCTGCGCTCCCGGCCGCACTTGGCCGTGCTCGGAGCCGAGGAGCGCGCGATCCTGCGCCGGCTCGATCGCGGCCGCTCGCGGCTGGCGATGATGAGCGGACGCGCCGTCGCCGACCTGAGGGAGCGCGTCGACGTCGAGGACATCCTCTACGGCGGCGTGTTCGGCCTGGAGATCGCCGGGCCGGGCTGGCACTTCATCCACCCCGACGCGCGCGCCATGCACCAGTCCCTGCTCGACCTCAAGGAGGCGCTCTCCGCGCTGTTCGCCGACGTGCCGGGAGCCGCCATCGAGGACAAGGGGGTGGGGATCACGGTCCACTACCGGAACATCCCGCCGGGCCGCCGCGAGGAGTTCGAGCGCCGCATCGCGCACGCGCGCTCCGCGGCGCCGCGCGGGCTCTCCTGGCGGCGCGGACGCATGGCCTGGGAGATCCTGCCGCGCACCCAGTGGGACAAGGGCGAGGCGGCCAAGCTGCTCTGGAAGCGCCTGAAGCGGCCCTTCATGCTCGTGATCGGGGACGAGCACTACGACGAGCCCATGCTCCGGGCCGCCTCCGGCCGCGGCGTGGGCGTGCGCGTCGGGCGCGGGGCCTCGGAAGCGGCGCACCGCCTGCGCGACGCGGCGGCGGTGCGGCGCCTGCTTCGCCGCGTCGCCGAGAAGCTCGCCGGACCCGCATCGGGTCCCGCCGGCGCGCGCTTCGCGCGCGGCCTCAAGAGGACGAGAAGCGCGAGAAGCCGGGCGCGGAAGGCGGCGGGACGCCCCGTCGTTACTGCGCGGCGCCGGCCTGGCGATCCCGGATCAGGTCGTAGTGCGCGCCGCCCTGGTAGAAGCGGAGCAGCTGCTCGCGGCTGATGGCCGGCACGAGCTTGCCCTCGGCGCCGTCCTCCCAGACCACGCGGTCGGCGAACAGCTCCAGCAGCTGGTCGGCGCGGCGCTTGCCGGCGTAGCGGCCGATCAGGCGCTTGAACCAGGTGCCGCGGCCTTCGACGGCGTCGCGATGCTGGTTGGCCTCGCGGATGCGGGCCAGGTCGTACGCCGTCAGGTAGTCGTGCATGCCGAAGTCCCGGAACAGGCGGTTGAACTCGTCCATGTCGACGTCGCCGCGCCGCACGCCGGGCTTGCTTCCGTCGGCCCAGACGCGATTGCTCGAGAAGTCCGTCAGCGCGATCAGCCCCGGGACGTTGATGTCGAGGAAGCCGGGGTTGTAGCGCGCCTTCTCCCCGGCGGAGGCCCCGTTCCAGGTCTTGCGCGCGTAGATCACGTGCCACATCGCGGTCGTCATGAAAGCCTCGACGACGGACGAGCCGCCCTTGCGCAAAGTGGCGTACGTGTCGCCGAACTTCAGGACGGGCCCCGGTTTTCCGTTGAGCATGATCCAGAAGTGCTTGTCGACGGCCGTGTCTCCCGCGATGTCCTTGGCGTCGGTCTTCGGCAGGTCCGCCGCGAGCTTGGCCTGCAGGCCCACGCGCAGGTTCTGCTGGTCCTGCGCCGTCTTCTTCGCGGCCTTCAGCGTCTTCACGCCGGAATAGACCGACGCGGCCGCGACCAGCAGCGCGCCGACCGGGTGCGCGGCGAACAGGCGCCACGCGATCATGCCGCCGACGTCGAGCACGGTGAACGCGCCGAGCTTGGCGGCCAGCGCGCCCTTGCGGCCCTGCTTCTCCGCCGCGAACAGCGGCGCGAGCAGCTGGGCTTTCCCGCCGCTCTTGGAGTCGGACAGGACCTTCGTCATCGCCCCGGACGACTCGAGGAGATCGCGCGAGGCGAACAGCGCCGTCACGGCCGGGATCACGAGCAGGCTGCCGAACGAGAGCAGCGAGACCGGCCCGATCAGCGGGGCGATGAACGCGACGGCGGCGCCGATGAGGATGTTGCGGTAGGCGGCCTTGACCGCGGCGCGCGACGACGCCAGCTGGCTGTTCGCGAGCTTGTCGTTCAGAGATCCCGGCTGGTCCCACGGGCGGAACGAGTTGTCCATGCCCTCGATCGCGGGGCGCAGGGACGGATAGTGCCGCTCGATCAGGTTGGCGAAGTTGGTGTGCTCGATGTACTCCATGCCGGCGGCGCCGTAGGTGGCCGCGCTGTACTGCTCGGACAGGAAGCGGTCGTTCTTGAGGCGCGCCGGAGCCGACAGGACGAACGGCTTGAACTGGCGATTGCCGAGCGCGAAGGCGTCGGGCTTGCGTTCGGCGCGGATGCCGGGCGTGAAGTCGACGTCGTCGACGGTCTTGTAGACGGACGCCAAGGCCGCGGCGGCCTCGACGTTTCCGCCGGTGAGCTCGAGGAAGGTCTTCGGCGGTCGCTCGCCGAGGCGCTTGACGAAGGCGTTGTACGTCGACGCGGCCAGGCGTTCGCGGGTGCGGATGATGTCGACCGCGGTGAGGTCGATGTGACGGCCGTCCTGCGTCGTGAGGTCGCGCAGGGCGTCGGGCGCGTTGTTGATCGTCAGCGCTCCGGCGGACTCGAGGCCGTACGACAGGGCGAGATCGTCGCCCTCGTAGGCCTTGAGGGTCGGCACGGTCGTGAAGCCCTGCGCGTCCTTCAGGTAGATGTCGCCGAGGAACTTCACCTGGTTCTCGCCGGAGGGCGTCGTTTCCAGATGCTGGATCTTGTTCCAGTCGCGGATCATCGTGTGCAGGCGATAGACGTCGAAGAACTCCTCGACGAAGGCGTAGTTCTTGCCGTAGTGCTGGGTCTTCGTGCCGGGGACGCCGAAGATCAGCTCGTAGCGCAGCAGCCAGCCCAGGATTTTTCCGAGACGCGGATTCCTGTCGGAGAAGCGCATGACCCACAGCTTCATGGGCTTGCCGAGGAAGCCGTACCAGTCCGCCCACATGCCGGCGTGGAGCGTCGGGTGCGGGAGGAGGGCGCGGGTCCACTCGGTGGTGTGCAGGCGCGCGTTCAGCGCGGTGACGCGCAGGCGCGCCAACTGGAAGATCTGCTGGTCGTTCCAATCCGGGTGCTCCGACTTGACCGCGTCGGCGACGGCGTTGTGCTCGAGCGTCCAGATGGTGTGGTACATCGCGAGCAGAGGGGTGATGTTGTCGTTGAAGCCGGTCAGCGGCAGGCCGGGCTTCTCCGGATCGTCGAGAAGGCGGCCGTCGGCGCCGATCTTCATCTTGCCGTCGTGGAGCGTGCGGACCTGGAGCTGGCGGGCGAGGGAGCTGCCGTAGATGTTGGACATGTCCCAGCCCGGCGTCTCGGAGTTGCGGTGGACGGCGGGGCCCGCGTAATCGGCGGGCAAAGTCGGGTCCTGCTCCGTGCGGTCGAGGACCATCTCCGTCTCGCGGCCGGCGGCGCCGAGCGGATGGCCGGCGGGAATCTTGATGCGGACGGGATCCTTCGTGATCGGCTGACGGAGGTGGTTGCCCCAGTCGTGGACCTGGGCCTGGATCTCGGCGGCGGCCCAATCGTTGAGGATGCCGGCTTCCTTCGTGACGGGGCGGCCGTCCGGGCCGACGGCCCGCTTGTCGAGCTTCTCGGACACGACGAGCGGATTCGGGTCCATCTTGTCGAAATCTCGGTTCGGCGCGCCGCTCGGCGCGGCGAGCTGATTCCAGCGCGCGCCCGCGGCCGCCATCTCGGGCTTCTGATCGTCGAAATACGTGCCGTCGGCTGAGCGGCCGTACTTTTCGCTCTCCGTGGCGGGCGGGAGGGACTTCTTCTCCGCGGTCGGGAGCGCGTTGGCGTCCCAGACGTGGAGGCGCAGGGACTGCTCGTTGAAATAGAGGTAGATCTCCCCGAGGATCGGCGGCATCTTGTCCCACTTGGAGCCGATCGCGCGGTCCCACACGGACCAGATGGCAGCCATCGCCCTCATGGCCGTGTAGTGGACGATGCCGACCTGGAAGCGCGTGTCGCGGCCGAGCGGGACCGCGGCGGGGTTCGGCGCGCCGGCGGGCGCGTCGCTGGGGGCGAGATGAGAGCCGTCCTTGCCGTTTTTGCCGAGGTTGGCGAAGATGCAGGGAGCGGCCGCGGTCAGGCCGCTATAGAAGGAGTCGAGCGCGCTCTTCACGCCGGAGACGTCGCCGGAAGGCTGGGCGGCGGCCTCGAGGCGGGCGCCGAGGTCGCGGCCGGTCTGCAGGGCGTTCACCGGAGCGGCGGCGGCCGCAGACGCGGCGGGGGCGGCGGCCAGCAGGGCGGGAGCGGCGGCGGGAACGGCGGCCGGAGCGGCCGCGGCGGCGGCGAGGGCGGGATCGGCGGCCGCGGACGGAGCGGCGGCGGCGGAAAGGGCCGGAGCTGCGGCCGCGGCGGAGAGAGCGGGCGCGGAGACGACGGCCGACGGCGCGCTCAGCGCGGAGAGCGAGGCGCCTGAGAGCGGCGCCGGCGCGGAGAGCAAGTTCACTCGCGAGCCCGCCGACGCGGAGCCGATGCCCGCGGGCATGGCCGCGACGGGCCGCGCCGACAGCGTCTGGGCGGCGGCCTGGTAGGCGAGCGGCCCGGGCGCGGAGACGAGGAGCGCGGCGCTGAGGACGGCGGCGAGGTTCTTGCGGAGCGTGAAAGAGGGTTTCTTCATGGGTCAGATGCTATCAAGCCCCGGGATAAAGGCATAGAAGCGGAGGGCCCAGGGCGCTGTAAGATTTATGACCTAGCCGGCCTAGGTCCTCCGTGCGCGGATGGTATAATGAGTCTCCCGCCATGACCGCTCCCCGCGCCAAGACCATCGCCGCCACGCTCTGCTACGTCCGCTCCGGCGGCCGGACCTTGATGCTGCACCGCAACAAGAAGAAGGGGGACGTGCACCTCGGCAAGTGGAACGGCCTGGGCGGCAAGCTGGACGCGGGCGAGTCTCCCGACGACTGCGTCGTGCGCGAAGTCCGCGAGGAGTCGGGGCTCACGATCTTGGACCCGCGCCTGCGCGGCGTGCTGACCTTCCCCTCGTTCCAGAACGGCGACGACTGGCTGGTCTTCGTCTACACCGCGACGCGATTCACGGGACAGCTCGGCGAGTGCGCCGAGGGCGCGCTGTCGTGGGTTGACGACGCGAAGATCCTCGACCTGCCGCTGTGGGAGGGCGATCGCCGCTTCCTTCCCTGGCTCGACGAGGATAAATTCTTCTCGGCGAAGTTCGCCTATCGCGACGGCCGCTTGGCGTCCCACGAAGCGCGCTTTTTCTGATATAAGTTCGTCCATGCGTATGCCCCTGGTCGCGCTCCTCCTGGCGTCTCTTCCCGCGCCGGGACGAACCGCGGATAAGCCGAAGGGAGCGGTCTCCGTCCTCTACGCGGGTTCGCTCGTCAATCTCATGGAGAAGGACCTCGGCCCCGCGTTCGAGAAGGCCTCGGGCTGCTCCTACCAAGGAGAGGGCAAGGGCTCGGTCGCGCTCGCCCGCATGATCAAGGACGGTCTTCGCCGGCCGGACGTGTTCATCAGCGCCGACCCCAAGGTCGACGAGCTGCTGATGGGGAAGGCCCACGGCGACGAGGTCCGCTGGTACGGACTGCTCTTCCGCAACGAGATGGTCATCGGCTACAACGGCAAGAGCCGCTTCGCCGACCGTTTCGCGAAGGCCGCCGCCGGACAAACGCCTTTCTACGAGGCGCTGGAGGCCGAAGGCCTGCGCCTGGGCCGCACCGATCCGAGGCTCGATCCGAAGGGCTACCGGAGCATCTTGCTTTTCGAGCTGGCGGAGAAGCACTATCGCCGGCCCGGTCTGACCGCCAAGATCCTCGGCGCCGCCGACAACCCGGATCAGGTGTTCCCCGAGGAGCAGCTGGAGGCCCGGCTCGAGTCGGGCCAAATCGACGCCGGCATCTTCTATCGCAACGAGGCCGAGGAACGCGGGATTCCCTACATCGCCCTGCCGCGCCAGATCAATCTCGGCGATCCGGCGCTCGATCAGAAGTACGCCGAGGCCGAGTACGTCGACTCCTCCGGGAAGACCTTCCACGGCGGCGCGATCGTCTACTCGATCACGATCCCGCGGAACGCGCCTCATCATGACGCCGCTCTGGCCTTCGTCGAGTTCTGTCTGTCGGACGCCGGCCGAGCGCTCTTGAAGAAGCACGGCCTGGCGCCCATGAAGCCGGTGTTCACCGGCGAGCCCCCGGCCGAGCTGCGGGCCGCTCCGTGAACCGGCTCCAGGCCCGAGTGCCGCGCGTCTTTCTCGCGCTGGGGGGGCTCCTGCTCGCCTACTGCCTCCTGCCTCTCCTGTGCTTCGCTCCCCGCTTCTCGGCGGCATGGGCGGGAGGCTGGGGCAGCGAGGAACTGCGCCGCGCACTGTTCGTTTCCGCGTTCACGGCCACGACCGCGACGTTCCTGCTCGCGGCGCTCGGGATCCCGCTGGCCTACGTGCTCGCGCGGCGCGACTTTCCTGGAAAGACCTTCGCCGGCCTGCTGGTGCAGGTTCCGCTGGCCCTGCCGCCCGTCGTCTCGGGCATCCTCCTGCTGATGACGTTCGGCCCGTACACGGCGCTCGGCGCGCTGGCCGCTCGCCTGGGCCTGAGGCTGACCGACAGCCTCGCCGGGATCATCCTGGCGCAGATGTTCGTCGCGAGCCCGTTCCTCGTCATCGCGGCGCGCTCCGCCTTCGAGGCCGTCGATCCCGAGCTCGAGGCCGTGGCGGCGACGCTCGGCAAGTCCGGCTGGGAGACCTTGCGCCGCGTGACGCTTCCGCTCGCGTGGCCGGGCATCCTCGCCGGGACGGCCCTCTGCTGGGTCCGGGCGCTCGGCGAGTTCGGCGCGACCGACGTGATGGCCTATCATCCCTACTCTTTGCCCGTCCTCACGTGGGTGGAGTTCTCGGGCTCGGGGCTGTCCGGCGCGCTGCCGCTGGCGCTCGTCCAGCTGTCGCTCGGCGCGGCGGGCCTGCTTCTCGCCTTCCGGTTCGCTCGCTGGAGGATCGGACCGGCCGAGACCGGCGACGCGCCCGCGCCCGCGCCTTCGGGGGCGCCGCGCCGCGCCGGGACCGGCGGCGAAGCCGCGCGCCCTTCGTTCGACGTGCGCGTCAACCTCGCGCTCGGCGACTTCCGCCTCGACGCGCGCTTCGTCTCGAGACGCGGACGCGTCGCCGTGCTGGGACCGTCGGGGTCGGGCAAGAGCCTCCTGCTCAAGACCTTGGCCGGACTCCTCAAGCCCGACGGCGGCGCGGTGTCCGTCTCGGGCCGCGCCGTGTTCGACTCGGCGGCGGGGACCTGGGTCCCGCCCGAGCGGCGCGGCTTCGGCTACGTGCCGCAGAATCTCGCCTTGTTCCCGCACATGACGGTCTGGGAGCACGTCCTGTTCGCCTTCGAGCCCGGCGCGCGGGACCCCGACGCCGCGTCGCGCGCCTTGCGCCGCCTCGGGCTGGAGGGCTTGTGGAAGCGCACGCCGGCGCAGCTGTCCTACGGCCAGCAGCAGCGCGTCGCCCTCGCGCGCGCGCTGGTCCGCGAGCCGCGGGTGCTCCTGCTCGACGAGCCCTTCGCCTCCCTCGACTCGCACCTGCGCCTGCGCCTGCGCCGCGAGCTGCTCGGCGTCCTCTCGACCCTCGACGCGGGCGTCCTGCTCGTGACCCACGACGCCGAGGAGGCCTACGAGCTCGCCGAGGAGGTCGTGGTCCTGAGCGCCGGCGCCGTCGTCCAGCACGGGACGCGGGAAGAGGTTTTCGCCGCGCCGCGCTCGCCCCTGGCCGCGGAGCTGCTCGGCCTGCGAAACGTGTTCAGCGGCCGAGTGATCTCTTCCGGGCCGCGCGGCCTGACCATCCGCTACCAGGACGCGGCCTTGACGGCGCCGCCCGGCTCGCAAGCCCCGAGCGCGGACGTCGGCTTCTTCGTGAGCCCGCGGCGGCTGAGCCTGCGCGAGACCGCCGAGCCGCTCGCGACCGGGACCGTGCTCCGGGGCGAGATCGAGTCGGTCTACCCGACGGCGTCCGGCTCCCGTCTCGTCGTCGCGATCGGCGAGGGCGAGCTCCGCGAGTTCTGGGAGATCGAGGAGCAGGAGGCGGCCGCCGGACGCGCGCGCGGCGAGCGCGTCAACGTCTTCGTGCCGGCGTCGGCGGTGCGGGTCGTCGGCGCCTAGACGTTCCGGTCGAACTCGACGGCGTAGAGGATCGAGTTCGCCTTCGTCGGATGCTCCCGCCGGCGGACGACGCGGCCCGTGAAGTCGAGGACCGGAAGACCGAGGCGGCGGACGCGGCCGCGGATCCTCGCGCCCTTGGCGAGCTCGCGCGTCGACGTGAAGCTGGCCCCGGTCTCGGAGATGTCGACGAGGGTCTGCACGTCGGCCGGAAGCAGCTGGCCCCGCTCGTTGAACAGCTCGAGCGCCGAGTCGTGCCGCGTTCGGGGGGCGCGGCGGGCGTCTCGCGGCGTCACCGGGCTTTCCTCGTCAAGGCGCGGATCTCGGCGATCTGCTGGCGCGCGCGCGGCCATTGGCTCGACTGGCCCTCGTCGTCGAGGATCGCGTCCCAGATCGCGAGCGCCTTCTCGTAATCTCCCTTGCTCTTGTAGACGTTGGCGAGGATCTCCTTCATGACGACGGGACTGCGCGGGTCGT
>DATNGC010000121.1:0-3566 GCA_035606075.1 Elusimicrobiota bacterium | reverse complement strand
CGGATCGAGGATTCGAACGGCACCTTTGCCTGGACGCAGCCGGTCCGCCCCGCCGACATTTACTAGAACGCGCGCGGCCGGGTTAATGTCTGGCCATGGCCGGGCCCCACTTTCTCGCTCCGCTGCTGAAAGGCCGTGACTCGTCGGCGGCGCTCGCGATCGACCGCGGCGCCACGCCGGCCCCTACCCTCGCCACCGTCGTCGAGCTCGCCGCAGATTCCGCCGCGCGCAAACGCGGCCTCCTCGGCCGCAACGGGCTCGCGGCGGGGCACGCGCTCGTCATCGCGCCGTGCAACGGCGTCCACACGTTCGCGATGCGCTTTGCGATTGACGTCATCTTCGCCGCGCGCGACGGGCGCGTCGTGAAGATCGCGCGCGCCGTGCCGGCGCGCCGCATCGCGTTCGCGGTCGGCGCGTTCGCGGCGATCGAAATGGCGTCCGGAGAAGCCGAGCGCGCCGGGCTCGCGGTTGGCGATCGGCTGGTTGTCACCCAAGCGATCGAAGAGCCTTGAACACGGAGGGCGTGGAGGGCCAGGAGAATGGTTTGTACACCGCTCACTGAAAACCTTGGAGGGATCCGAGGCGCGCACTGAAGCGGAGTACAGCCAATTCTCCGCGCCCTCCGCGTCCTCCGTGTTCAAAGCTTTTCGAGAGGCCCTGACACGAAGGCGCCGAGCCCGCGATGTTCCGCGGCTGGGGCGTTTGACAAGATTGTGAAACGTTTCACATCATATAGGCCGCGCCGGGCCCTGTGTCCCACCCCGCCGCGTCTCCGACCGCGCCAAGCCCGGAACCGCTCCCGTCCCAGATCATCCGGCTGGCGCGCCCGTAGAATCGCTCCGGCTCCGACCGTCGGGACCAGGCGGCTGCCACGCTCTTATGAGTCAGCTCTTTCCCAAGCAAGCCAACGCCCTCGCCAAGTCCAGCATCGCCGCCGTGATCGCTCTGGCGGTCATCGCCGGCTGGGTCGTGATGCTCCTGATGCGCGCCTCCTGGCTCACCAAGCAGGACGAGTTCATCGAGCAGCCCGTCCAGTTCAGCCACCTCCACCACGCCGGGGGCGAAGGCATCGACTGCCGCTACTGCCACACGTCGGTCGAAAACTCGAGCTACGCCGGCATCCCGCCCACGCGGACCTGCATGAACTGCCACTCGCAGATCTGGACCAACGCGCCGATCCTCGAGCCTATCCGCGCCAGTTTCCGCTCAGACACAAGATTGAACTGGATTAAGGTAAACGACCTACCTGACTTCGTCTACTTCAATCATCAAATACATGTAAACAAAGGAGTTGGCTGCTCCACCTGCCACGGCCGCGTCGACCAGATGCCCATCGTCTATCAGGCGCAGAGCCTCCAGATGGAGTGGTGCCTCAACTGCCACCGGGCCCCGGAAAAGCAGATCCGGCCGAAGGAAGAAGTCTTCAACATGGCCTGGGTGCCGCCGACGAAAGACCGCCCCTACACCTTGAAGACCGGAGAGACCGTGACGAGTCAGGACGAGCTGGGCGCGCTGCTGAAGAAGCAGTACGGCATCACGAGCCCATGGCACATGACGACGTGTTCGGTGTGCCATCGGTGAGGAGAGGCTAGGGGCTAGGGGCCAGGGGCTGCAGGCTCGAGCAAAGCCGCTCGCCACTCGCCACTCGCCGCCAGCCCAGGTACGCAAGAAGCAAGGACGTTGAAAGGTTTCAGATGACCTTCGAAGAGCTGAGAACGAAAATCGCGGGGCTGGAGGGCAAGCGCTACTGGCGCAGCCTCGAGGAGCTTTCCGGGACCCCGGAGTTCCAGGAGATGCTCCATCGTGAGTTCCCGGCGCACGCCTCGGAGTTCACCGACCCGACCGGCCGCCGGCAGTTCCTGCGCGTGATGGGCGCGTCGCTCGCGCTCGCCGGCATCAGCGCCTGCACCCGCCAGCCCGACGAGACGATCCTCCCCTACGTCCGCCAGCCCGAAGAGGTCATCCCGGGCCGTCCGCTGTTCTTTGCCACGTCGATGCCGCTCGGCGGCGTCGCGATGCCGCTCCTCGCCGAAAACCACATGGGCCGCCCGACGCACATGGAGGGCAACCCGGAGCACCCGGCCTCGCTCGGCGGCACCGACGTCTTCGGCCAGGCCTCGGTCCTCGGCCTGTACGACCCGGATCGATCGAAATCCATCCTCTACCGCGGCGAGCTGAAGACCTGGGCCGACTTCGCGACCGCGCTGGGCAACCTCGCGACCGCGCAGAAAGCCATCAAGGGCCAGTCGCTGCGCTTCCTGACCGAGCCGATCTCGTCGCCCTCGCTCCTCGATCAGGTCGAGCAGATTCAGGCGGCGTTTCCCGAGGCGAAGTGGCACCAGTGGGACGCCGTCTACGGCGTCGTCCAGGGCGGCGCGCCGGAAACGATCGCGAACTACCACTTCGACAAGGCGGACGTCGTCGTCTCGCTCGACGCGGATTTCCTCGGTTTCGGCGCCTCGCTCGTGCGCTACACGAAGGACTTCGCGTCGCGGCGCCGCATCGGCACGCCGCAGGATCAGCTGAACCGCCTCTACGTCGTGGAGCCCGTGCCGACGATCACGGGCGCGAAGGCCGAACACCGGCTCGCGATGAAGGCGCGCGACGTCCTCGGCTTCGCCGGCGCGCTCGCCGCGGCCATCGGAGTTTCCGGCGGTTCGACTTCAGGCACCGCGCTCAGTGCTCAGGCGGCCATGTGGGCGCCGATTCTTGCCGACGACCTCAAGGAACACCGCGGCAAGTCCGTCGTCGTCGCCGGCGATCATCAGCCGGCGGCGGTGCATCAGCTCGCCAAGGCGATGAACGACGCGCTCGGCAACACGGGCACGACGGTGACGTACGGGTCGCCGGTCGTCGGGACGCCGGCCGACGGCGCGCGGTCGATCGCCGAGCTGGTCGCCGACATGAACGCGGGCAAGGTCGACGCCCTCGTGATTCTCGGCGGCAACCCGGTGTTCACGGCGCCCGCGGACCTCGACTTCGGCGGCGCGCTCGCGAAGGTCGCGACCGCGATCCACCTCGGGTTGTACGACGACGAGACGGCGAACAGGTGCCATTGGCACGTGCCGGAAGCGCACTACCTCGAGAGCTGGGGCGACGCGCGTTCGTTCGACGGCACGGTGTCGCTGATCCAGCCGCTCATCGCGCCGCTTTACGACGGGCGTCAGCCGATCGAAGTCCTCGCGATCCTGAGCGGGACGCTCGGGCTGCGTCCGGTCGACCTCGTGCGGAATTACTGGACGAGAGCATGGGAAGGCAAGACGCCCACGAAGTGGACGCTGGTCGGCCCCGACGGCGCGGCGTTCAAAGATTCCGAAAGCGCGTGGCGCCGGGGACTTCACGATGGATTCTGGAAGGGTACGACGGGCACTACGACGGGTACGTCAGGTACGACGGGTGCGACGAGCGCGCCTGCTTCGGTGAGCGCGGTCAAGAATTCCTCTAGTGCGTCGCGCACCGCGGGGCCGGTGCTGCCGGCCATCACCTCTTCCCCGCTCATCTCCGCGACGCCGCCGACGACGACGGGGATGGAGATCGTCTTCCGGGCGGACCCGAACATTCTGGAC
>DATNGC010000120.1:0-36645 GCA_035606075.1 Elusimicrobiota bacterium | reverse complement strand
GACTGGCCGACATTCGATCGATTCGAACGACTCAAGGCCAAAGAAACAGCTCTACGGACCTGGTAACGGAACCAGGTCTATCTTGGACAAAGGAGGCACGGCTTAACGGCAACGGTAACATCTCTTAATGAGTTGACAGGGTCCGCGTCAGCGCTTCAGCGAAGCTGGTTCGGCCCCCCTAATCGCCCTTGCGCTTTAGCTACCTGCGAGCTACGCTCAGCGTTGTGAGCGTGCCTCCCTCCCCACGCGCTGAATTCTCGATGCGCCAGTCCGCCCAGGCGCTTTTCACGGTCGCGCTTGCGGGGGCGGCGCTGGCGCTCGGAGCAGTCGGGGCCTCCGCGAGCGAGGGTTCTGAACGCGCGCGCCAGCAGTTGAAACCAGGCGGATATTTCGCCCTCACCTACGACCGCGATGGTTGTCGGCCCAGCGTGAAGCCCTTCTTGTATCAGATCGCTGTCGCCGATCTCGCCGCGGCGAAGCGCGGGCTCGTCGCGGCGTTCACGGCCGCCGGCGCGACGGACTTGACTCGCGGCTGCGAAGTGACCGCGCGCTGGGATCCGGGGATCGAGGACGCATCCCAGACATACGGACAGGGCCTCTGGGTTCCATCGGCCGCCCGCGCATCTCTTCGCCGCGACTTGTTCGCGCTCGGCTCGCCCCAGGTCGCCGACGAGTTCGGGCTGCAGGCGCGGGACGGCTCGTTGAGGCCGCTCCAAGGGATCGATCCGGGCGAACTCGAGGAGTTCGAGCGCCTGCAGCGGGAGCTGTCGGGGAATCCCGCGACCTTCTCGGATTCGATCAAGCGCCGGGTCGCCGAAGATCGGCTAAAGGAGCTCGCGCCGCGGGCCGGCGTGATCCGGCGGACCAAAGGCTACGAGCTGACGTATGTGCTTCTGGTGCAAAGCGCGGGCGCGAGGTTTTCGGCGCCGGCGCTGGGGCGTCGAGTGGTGAAGCCGACAGTTACAAGACGTCCCCCGCCGGCGGGCGCCATCGAATCAGCGCCGCTCGAGTCCGAGAATACTTCGTATTGGACGAGAACCTACAACATTCCAGATTACTACAGACGCGTCACGGTGACTATTCCGTCGAGCAATGTGGATTCGACTCAACGACAATGGGAGGCGAAACTGCGAGCTCTCGGAGCCCGACAACTCGAATTTCATCAACAGCGCCTTTTAAAGGGCAGTTTCGTCGACTGGCCAGGGAAGGGGCAAACCCTCTGGGCGTTGCTCCCGCCGGCCGTTGAAGCATTGAGGCTGACACTGCAGCGCGAAACGAAGCTGGCGATTCACGATCAGGATATCACGCCTCCATACCGCGATGAGTTGCTGGCTAAGCGCCAAGCTCTCCTGGATGAATCGAGCGCCCATCCGGAACTCATTGAGTCGGATGTCATTCGAGGCCTGCTCGAGATGGAGCTTGGAGTCCTAAACGACAACATATCCCTCGACGACATGGGACGCAAGGAATCGGCGCTTCTGCTGACGATCGCGCCCGACGGTCAGCTACCGCCTTTCGTCGACATACCTCCGGGACGGCTCGGGATTCCGCCGATATTCCTGTTCCAGGGCCACCAAAGCTCATTCGCATTATCCACATCCACCAGCCGGTTCCCTGAGAATTATTGGGCTCGCGCGCCTGTATTCGATCCGCCCTTTCTGGAAGGTATGCTCGAACTGAAGGTGCCGGACGTCGCCCGCTCGACCGCGGCGATTGCGGCAGCGGCGAATCGAGCTGGATTCAAGACATCCGACTATCGTGTCGTCCTTTCGCCTGCGGCCGGCAAACCGGCATCGAGTGTTGCGAGCACCGTCCTCGTCTTCGACGGGGACGAATCGAGCCTGCTAAGGGCACGTGATCTTATCGGACAATGTGGAACGATGATGCGTTGGAACATCCATGCCGAGGGCAAACGCACGCACGCGGCGGCCGCCGATAAATCTCAACTTCTCGAAGACGAGGTGAGCCGCCTTTCATCCGTGCTCGCTGGAACGCCCAGCACGCGAACTCTCCTCATGGCGGAGGTAAGTCGGCTGAAGCCCTATGCTGTTCAATATCGCGAAAAAACCGGCCGCGCCAGGATCGAAGTGATGGTGTCGCGTAATTGATGCGCGAGACGGACCCTCAACGATGAGCTGCGATCCAGTTCTGCCAGCGGGCCGTATCCAGGCCGAAGTCCTGCCCTGTCATGTCGCTCAGGGCATGAGCCGCCCAGCCGCGGGTCTGCTGATCCTGGCGTTCGTCCTTCAGGACTCGCAGAAATATCGGCAGCATCCGTTGCCGCTGCGCGGCGGTGTAGAGTCCGGAGGACGACAGCGAGATGGCTACGCTTTCTCTTACGGGCGGGTCGGGGTCGGTGGAGAAGACGCGGTAGAGCGGGGGCAGCAGATCCTCGTCCGTGTAGGCGCCTAGGGCGAGCACGGCCCCGCGCCGCGACGACGCGTCGGGGTCGTGAAGCCCGCGAGCGAGGTCGTGCTTAGACTCGGCGTCGCGCACACCCGCAAGTTCCAAGTAAGAAACGATCTGATAGCCCCAATAGCGGCACCAAGGCATGGGGGCGGCGATCAGGGCACGGGCTTGAGCGAGGCCGTCGAGGTTCTTTGGGATCCCGAGAGCGTCCATCGAAGCGACGCTCGCCGCCGTTCGCTGTGGGCGCGAGCGGCTGTTGAGGGCGACATCGATCGCTCGGGCGACGTTGGGATCGGAGGAGACCGCGTTGAAGCGGACCTGCAGAACGTCGCAGGTTCCGGCGGAGGCCGCAGAAGCCGGCGGCGACGAGGCGCGTTCGGCGGTGGGCGCGGCGCGCGGAGTTCGCGCGTCGCCCACGAAGTCCTGCGGCCATTCTTCGGCCACCCGTCGAGCGAGCGCCAGCGCGACCTGAGACAGTTCGGCTTTGGCGACGGGACGTTCAAGGAACTCGCGTGCCGCCGTCCCTCGCTTGGTCGAGAGGACCGCGGAGATCTCGTAAAGTCCGCTCTTTTCCTCGATTCGATACTTCACGGCGGCATCTGGAACGGCGCCGCCGCCGGCCGTTTGCTTCATTAACGACCTCTCGTCGTTGGCGGCGTCCTGGCTGCGCGCGTCGACGACGGCGAGATGGCCGTGCCGCCCCATCTCAGCGCGTATCATCTCGCCGAGCAGGCGTCGGGATGCAGGCTCGACGGACTCTGACGCGGGGTCGGGCACAAGGACGACGATGCGCCGAGGGTAATAGGATAGTTCCCACAGCGCCGTTCGGGGCGAGGAGTCCGGCGTGTCGTCCGCGAGCGCGTAGACTCGATCGTGGCCGTCTCCGCGCGCGTCGCCGACGATCGCCTCCTGACTGCCGCCGGCAAATGCGGCGACGGCCTCGTCCTTCCAGCCGGCGTTGGTCCAGCGCAACTCGTGGATCTGTCGATCCTCCAGCTTTCCGAACAGGGTCTCAACCCCCTTTCCGCGCGGCGAACCGATGGCGTCGTAAGTGCGGCTGATCGCGACCTGTTGCGAGACGAAATCGGCCGGCACGCTCTCGCGCCCAGAGGCGCGCGGATTGTCCGGCGCCCATTCGTTTTCGAGCATCGGGACCGAACGGGCCGGCAAGAGCCCGGCGTCCAAATCGATCATCTGATTCTTCGTCGCGAAGACGTACAGACGGCGCGGAACGCTTATCGATGGGATCGCCGAGATGCCATGGAAATCGACGGTTTTCTTCCAGCCCGAAGTTTCGCGTACCTGCAGGGCCGTGCCGTCGATCAGAATGTCCTTGTCGGACCAACCTCGCGGGGCCGTCTTCAGATCTCCCCATGAGCCGAAGGCGGCGGTCTCGACGGATGGAGCGCAGCGCCACCCGCTGCTCCAGTAGCGGCATTCGAGGATTTTCTGGACCAAGCGCCGGCGGATGAACAGGCTCGGACGGTGATCGACCCGGGAGATCGTCCATGCAATCCCGTCCGTGTAGGCCGACATAGGATGGCTTCCTTCACGTTCGCCGTCGGGCGCAAAGTCCTCCACCTCCCAGCCGTCCGTCCCCGGAGTGAGTTCGGTCACGCGCGGGTCACCTTGATAGGCGACGTAGAGCCGGACGATGCTGTCGCCGCGGCAGGCGCAGGCTTCGACGTCCGTCGGGCCGTCGTAGGGGATCGGCACGCTGACCCGTGTCCAGTCGCCGTTGCGCCAGCGCAGGACAGTGAGCGTCTTCGGGGTCTCGAACACCGCGAGTGCCGGGCCGTCGTTCAGGCGCAGGAGCTTGGCGCGCTGAGCGCCCTGCGGGAACTCGGCGATCATCGATCGCGCCCACTCCGCGTGTGCTCCGGATGCAGAGAACATCGCCGCGAAGACCAGCGTCGTCAGGCGCAGGAGGCGGTTCATGGGGATCGGCTCGTATCCGGACAGGCCGCCTGAGCGAGGACTTCGATCGCCTTCTCCATCTCGCCCGCATTAGTCCAGCGGGTGTATTCGGCTCGGGGAGCGGACCCGGTTTTGGAAGAGACGATGCGGACATCGGCGAAGCTTCGTCCTGTTTCGCGCCCGAGTGAGCCGATGATAATGCGGTCTGCGCCTAATAACGCAGCGGCTCGCGAGGCCGAATTTATATCGAGAAGCCCTGAAGACTGCAGGTCGCGTTCCCGCAACAAGTCATCGACGTTGGAACGCTCCAGAATCCGGCAGTTTCCAATCTGGAAGAGGCGCGTCCGGAGAAGATCCGAGAATCCGACGGCCTCTCCCGGAGGCAGGCTGTGGGCGGCGAAGTTCAGAACCGCGACTCGTCCCTCGTCGCGCCAGCGCAGGGAGTAAACGCCGCTGTCAGTTGTCAGGCGAAGCGCCGAGTCGGACTGTCCAGCGGCCCCTCCGATTTCCAGCCTGCGAATAATCCCGAGTCGGGGCGAGAATTGCTGGTGGTGCCAGCCGACGGGAGTCGACGAGTACTCGGCGAGGCTGCCCTCGAAAGCTGTGTAGATCCGGGCACGCCCGTCGCCGCGCGCGTCCCCGACGACGAGGCCGCTCAGCCCGCGGCCGTCTTCCGTTGGGATAACCTCCCGCTGCCAGCGCCCTCCGACCCAAGTCATGATTATGATGCGCGATGCGCCGCCGATAAACAATGAAGGCCGCGCGTCGGGCTTAGTCGGGGCGATGAAGAGGGGGACGGAGGCAAGTCCCGGGTCTTGCTCGTTCTTCAACACTTCGGAAGTTCGGGGCCCATCCGACTTCAACTCCATCTCGACCACCGGTCCATCGTGCAGTGACGCGTACATGCGTTCTCGCCCGTCTTCGCGCAGGTCCGCGCAGAGCGGATCGACGATTTCGTGGCCATTTTCTTTGACGATGTCCTGGTGCCAACGCGCGACGTTGCAGGCATGGCGTGCCGAAAGTGGGGGAGGATTCTCGAGTTTCGCAGTTCTCCAGTATGCATCGGCGGCGGAGGCGTTTAGGGCGAGCGATATGACGGCCGCGGCGCGCAAGAATCGTCTCTTGTACGGCATATGGCTGGAGTATAGGCTACCCCGCCCCGCGTGTCCAGGCTCCGAGTTGTGCCTTGAGAATCCGAACAGAAAAGTGGGCAGTTTAATCGGACGAATATTCGGGCATTAATTCGGCGAATTCGAAAAATGCTTCTGACAACTGCATAAATTTAGATCGATTTCTCGCGAAAATTCCCAATTCGTCTGCCCTGCGAAGGCAGATATCCAGGTTCGATTCCCGGCGAGCGCAATGGACGGCTTGGGGCTTTTTATTTTCTAGACGCGGTTTCTCGACGAGAAGTCGCCGTGCCTCCAAAATAATTTCGCGGTGGGTCCGTCCCGCGCTTTGCTGCCCTGGGGAAGGCAGATGTCTCAGAATAGAAGCAGAATAGTTCACTTAACGCGCGCTTTAGGCGAAAAGTGGACAGTCAAGTGGACAGTTTTGAAAAAGTGCACACTCAAGTGCACACTCAATTCGGTCTAGATTTCTGAGTGGACGTCACTCATGACTTGCTGAAGATCATCAGCACAATCAGGCCTATTGCTCCTATCACGACGGCTGCTTTCGTTCGCCGTTTAATTATCTGCGGCCCGAGCGCATGATCCGAGGGTTTACCCCAAACAACCTCCCCGAACGTATGGCCAAAGCCGATCCCAACGAGTGTGCATGCTACTAGGCCGATTGAACCAAGGAGCGCAAAACCATCCGCCAGTCCCGCATCGCCTTTTCCTGCGTGGCCTGAGTTGAGATCTGTAAGAATCAGAAACGGTAGTAAAACAGCGGGTAGCATTCCCCACAGTGCCGCGCGGAAAGTTGCGGCTGGTATTGCTGACGCAAGTCCGGCGAGGAAAAAAACTAGTGCCGAATACTTAACGGGATCACTCGTGTGGGGAGCTCGGAAAATAGGAATGCTCATACAAAGGGCGATGCCTACGACCGTTACCGAATTGGCGAAGATCATGGGTGCCGACTCAGCGCTTGTTCCCCGCATGATTCCACCTAGCCGATTTAATTTCTCCGGAGCTATTCGGATTTCCTTTTCTGTCGATAGAATGCCGCGAGCAGAGCCTTGAGACTGCTCTCAAGGTCTTTAGTCCGGCTCTTCAGGAGCGTTAATTCCGATTCGAGTTCGGTAAAAAAATCCATCGGCTCCCTTTCCATGGCAGCGATGAAGTCTCGTTCCTCGGCAAACGTCTCAATACATTCGGCGATTGTCGACATAGTGATCCAACTCTCCGCCAAAATCGTCGAGTGATAGGATGCCGTGTCTCCCAGGTCGGCGGCCTGGAGTCGCGTTCGGAGCTTCTTTGCAACTGAAGCTTCAGTCGTCTTAAGCCGCTTCATCGTCCGCGCCGATAGGTAAGAGGTCTTATTTTGCATAGCTGTTATTTCCCGTCGCACTCGTCTTCAAGATAGTCCTTCGCACCGTTGAAATCCTTGAGATTCTTCTTGAAGGCATTCTGCTCCTTCTTCCAATGATCTATCGATATCCCACTCCGATCTCCGTTTTTTCCGTTTTGAATCCAATCTTCGTGTTCATCAATGTTCGCCATGGTCTTTGCGATCGCCTTGAGTAATTTTTTCAGCTTGTTCTTCCAATCATCACATGGATCTTTGGGCGGGTTCGATTTCCCGTCCGGGCACATGATGCTATTCGCCTGATCGTTCGGTTTCGGGTAGGGAAAATCACCGCTGGCTTGATCTCCTTCGCCGCCCGCGGGCGAGACTCTTTGCGGTTCGTCGGGAACGATGTCCTTTGAGTCGCTAAACCCAGAGTAGGCCGCAGTCAAGTGGATCGGCTCGAGTTTCGGCAATGCTGAACGCGTTGCAATGAAGCTTGGCGGCGTAGCCGATCCCGGAATCGCGGCTGCCGCCTCCGTTACCGCGCCCTGAGGCTGTGATCGCTCCTCGGGCTCGGATTCCTGTTCGGTCGATGATCCCTCAGCATCGATCGCGTCAAGCTCGGACGACGCGTGATCCTTCACCTTCCGCGTCGGAGACTCCTTCGCACTTGCGGACGCGAGATGTGCTACGGGCGCCGCGTCCTCACCGTTCTCGCGCCGCCGCTCTCGATCCAGGTCGTTGAATTCGTTCTCCGAATTCATCGCCACGGACTCCTCGAGCGTCAGGAGCGCCGTTGCGCGTCCGGCGGTGTCAGTCCGTCCCGTCGTGTTCTTCAGCTTGTGGTCCGGAGTTCCGAAGTAGGCTTTATCTCCCTGGGCGGTAAATCCGATCGTGATATCGGATTTCTGCTTATAGTCGCCCTGAAACGAGAGTTGGGCAACGAGCGTCACCTGCTGGCCCGGCGCGGCATCAGGAGGATCGACGCTCAGTGCCAAACCGATGATCTTCGGCTCAGGCGGTGGCGGAGGAGGCGTGGCCGCCTTCTGCTTTTTCGCGATGACATCCTGCCCGCTACTCGGCTGCGGATGAAACAGGGAGTAAATCCCCTGGAAAAGCTTCTGCATCCCGTACACCATGAGCTTCCCAGCCGCGTCGCCGAGCGCCGACCCGAGATCGTTGCCAATCCTCTCCGCGGAGCCTCCATCCGAGTAACCCGAGGACCTCGGTGCGAATCCGGAGGAGTATCCCGATGGCGGACCCGCATATCCCGTCGGCCGGAATCCGCCCACTCCACCTCCGCCTTCCCAACTCACGCCGCCGAGGCTCGTCGGGAGACCTGACTCGATCGCCGAAGCTCCCGGCGCTGACCAGGCGTATTCATCCACCGGCCGCGCCGTCGTCAGCAGCGACGCGCTCCCGCTGTTGCGCGAGGCGATAAATTCCGCGTCGGAAAGCTCAACGGGCTTTCTTTCGAGGAACGCACGGAGTTTCTCGACCCGAAGCGCCGTCACGTCCTCGCCGCGGCGAATGATCAGCGCGGCGGCCTCGCCGCGATCATTGAGCACCGGGCTTCCCGCCATTTCGGCGCTCAAGACCGCGTCGGATTGGAACGTCGAGGATCCCGCTCCCGTCACCAAACCCTGCGTTACCGTCCACGGTCCTGCCATGCGCAGCGGTCCGAGTCCGCGCACTAGCTCATCCGGAGTCGGAGACTTGTCAGCGAGATTAAGCGCCGGCGCAGCGATCGCCCGGCCAAGCCTGCCGACCGCGGGTCCATTTCCATTCGTGATTCGTTCGATGATGACCGGTATCGGGTCGCCGAGCTTCCCGTCAGACGCCGGATGAGCGAAGGCGTAGAGCTTCTGATGTCCACGCGCGATCGTCGCGTCGGTCACGAATTTAGGTCCCTTTTCAGTCTGAACGAGGAACCCGGCGCCCAGTGCGCGATAATCGTTTCCGTTCGGCGCCGCCACAAGAAAAACCGAGGCCGCCGCATCCGTCTCTTCGCCCTCGGTCTTGAGCGACGCCAGCGTGGGCCCGTGTTCGACCCGATGAGCCCGCGCGAGCTGTTCGTACAGGTCCGCGCGCTCGCAGTAGAGGCGTCCGCGATCCCCGCCAGGGGTCGAGCCCCCGGCGAGTTCCTCGGTGAGGTGGGTTGCGCGCACCCGCAGCTTCTCGTACGCGCTTGACGTCAGCTTGAGCGACTGGGACGCCTGGTCGAGCGCTTCCTCCGGGGAGCGGCCGAAAGAGGAGGGCCCCAGCAGGCGCGCCATCCATGGCGACAAATCACCTACGTCCGGATCGACGAAGAGCCCGTCGGGCGCTTGCAGGAGCGCCCTTCGCCGTTCCGTGGCCGCGCAGGCTGCGGGGGGAAAGCGCAGAGCCCAGGTGTAATCGACGACGGCCAAGGTCCGATAGATCGCGTCAAGGCTCGCATCCCGGTTTTTGAAGAAAGGCTTCAGCGCCGGATCCGTTTCCTTCACGAGCGCGCCTTGCGCCGCCGCCGCATGCGCCGGCGTGCGCAAGGACTCGTAGCCCTCCGCCGCCGCGATCAAGCCGCCTTGAATCCGCGCCAGATTTTCGCTGTTTTCGGCGGGAGCGCCGGGCGCCGCTGCCGCCGTTTCGTCGATCGGGGCCGACAGCAGTTCGACAAGGATTGCGAGAGGATCTCGAGGCGCGTCGGCGGCGCCGGCGGGGACCGCTCCAGCCAACAGAAGAAGCGCCACGGCGAGTCTCATGAAGCCAAGGATAGGCGCGTCGAACTGCGCTGTCAAGGCGAATCGGGTCTTGCGGTTGGTTACCAAACAATTTATACTAATAACGCATATTGTTTGGTAACCATGGCGACCAAGAACCCCGTGCGCAGCGTGCTTTCGGAGGAGCTTCAGAACTCCGAGCGTCTGCTGAAGAGATACCAGCAGGCGATCGCGGCGTTGCCGAAGGGGAGTCTCGTCCCGAAGAAGATCAAGGGCGGGGTGTTCTACTACTTGGCCTACCGCAAGGCGGATAAAGTCCGCTTCGATTACAAAGGGAAGCTCTCCGCCGAAGCAGTGGCGGGCTACAAGCAAGCGGCGAGCCAGAAAGCGAAGTACCGCGGTCTCATCGCGGATATCAAGAAGCAGATCGTGTTCCTGAAACGGGCGCTCCATGAAAGGAAAAGACGTTCCCGTCTGATCGTCTCGCCTGTCACGGACCCCGCGCGCGCGAAAGAGGTCAAGGCCGCGTTCAAGCGCGTCGTCGAAAGGCACGGCAAGACTCTCGCGAAGCTGGCGAAGTGAAAGAGCCGACGCGACGATCGGGGTTGCCGGATGTAGTTACACGACAAGATCGAAATATTTCTCGAGAGTCGTGTAAGAATGCCGTAAAGCATATCGCATTTCGCGATTTGCGAAATGCGAAAACACCTGTTATACTGAAGTTATGAACGCGCCCAGCGGCCTAAAACCCCAAGATGTGCTCGTCCTCCTGAAAATGGCGGCATCCAAGGATCGCTCTTGGAGGCTTGTCGATTTGGCTCAGGAACTCGGCCTCTCCCTGTCCGAGGTCAGCATGGCGCTGGAGCGGGCCAAGCGGGCGCGGCTGATTGACAGTTCGAAGAAGAACATCATCTGGCCGTCTCTGCTCGAGTTCGTGCTCCACGGACTCAAGTATGCCTATCCGGCCGAGCCGGGAGCGCTTTGCCGCGGAGTGCCGACGGCTCATTCCGCGCCGCCGCTTTCGAAGAAAATCGTCTCCGAAGAGGATGACCAATATGTGTGGCCGTCGGGTCAAGGAACGGTTCGCGGCCAGGCCATCGAGCCGCTCTACTCGTCGGTTCCCCTGGCGGTCGGCAAGGATCCGGAGCTTTACAAGCTGCTGGCCTTGGTGGACGCCCTGCGGGTCGGCCGCGCGCGAGAGCGGCAGATCGCCGGAGAAGAGCTGACGCGCCGACTGCATGCCGCCTAGAAAGTCTTCTCGCAACGTCGAGATGCTGGGCGTCGTCGCCAAAGGCCTCAAAGGGCTCAAGGACGAGGTCGTCTTCGTCGGCGGCGCGACGGTCGATCTTTTCATCACGGACCCCGCGGCTCCGAGGACGCGGGAAACGGACGACGTGGATTGCGTCATCGAATTGGCCGGCAAGGCGAAGTATTACGCCTTGGAAGAAAAGCTCCGCGCTCTCGGCTTTCAGAACGCGATGGATGAGGAGAAGCCGGTCCTGTGCCGTTGGAAGTTCTGCGGGATCACGGTCGATGTGATGCCGACCGACGCGTCCGTTCTCGGGTTCAGCAATCGATGGTATCGAGACGGCATGGCTCACGCTGAGGAGTTCAGGCTCCCGAACGGCGAGCGCGTCTCCGTGCTTTCACTTCCGTACTTGGTCGCGACGAAACTCGAGGCTTTCCGCGGCCGCGGCCAGGGCGACTTCATGGGCAGCAAGGACATCGAGGACATCGTCGCGTTGCTGGACGGCTGCCCTGACGCCGAGGCGCGGATTCTCGCCGCGCCAGCTCACGTGCGCAAGTACCTGAGCGGAGAATTTCGGAAGTTGCTGGCGGACGGGTTGTTTCTCGCGGGGCTTGAGGGGCATCTGAGTTTTGGCCCCGACGTGCGGGATCGTCTTGATCGCTGGCTTGATATCGCGCGTCGTATCGCTGCGCTGGGGTGAAAACCGCACGAAAAAGTGGACAGTCAAATCGGACGAATATTCGGACCATTAATCCTAAGTCTCGAAAAATACTTATAAATCATGCGCCTTTTGAAGTCTGTCGCTTTCGGAAATTCCCGATTCGTCTGCCCTGCGAAGGCAGATATCCAGGTTCGATTCCCGGCGAGCGCAATGGACGGCTTGGGGCTTTTTTTTATTTCGAGAGGCCGATTTCTCGACGAGAAACGACGGCGCCTCTTGAATAATTCCGCGGTGAGTTGGTCCCGCGCTTCGCTGCCCTAGTGAAGGCAGATGTTTCCAAACGGATGCGGATTTCGTCGCTTTACGTGCGCTTTACGTCAAAAATGGCCATCCGAGTGGCCATTACTTTGGAAAAGTGCACACTCAAGTGCACGGTCAAAAAAACGTTCAACGATTCGGTTTTAAATCATCCCACTGAACGGGTTCCGGGGATGATAGCGTCGCCAGAGCTTCGGGCAGCTGCATAATCCTCTTTTCGGCTATGGCGCGATTGATTCTGAGGGCGGATCGCATCTTCAGAACATCAGCGTCGGTTATGGAGGAAGCGATCTTTGCGAGCGCGGCCTCAATCTTTTCCTCAAAATAGGCGATCGTTAAAGTCCGCGCTAGAAAGCTGATATTCTCGTCGCGCCATCGTTCGCCGAACCCGAGACTCTCGTATTCCCACGGGAGGGTGGAATCAAGCGGATTTTCCCCGTCGAGATAAATCAGCGTCGACGCGTATCGAAGGGCGGCCAGTGCGCGTCCAGGCGTCGGGAGCTCCCACCAAGAGAGCCACAGGCTCTCGATATCAGTCGCAAAAGTTCCATGCGATGCGAGAGCGATCATCCAGTGGCATGCTGAATTTGCATGGGATCTTGGAGGGCCACCATGAGAAATTTCCAAATCCATACAATCAAGCAGTGCTTCGCGCATGAACTGGACGGCGGCAGAACGCTGATCGGATGTTAATTGCGTTCCTAGAAAATCGCGGCGCGCAAGTGCGTGGTGAAAGTGCTCATTGAAAGTCGAATCGACCTTGTCGAAAAGAACGTTTCGCCACATTTCCAGACATATCGGAAATAGATATGTCGTTAGGTCCGGCTGGAAAGCGTCAATATGGATTAAGTCGAGGGCATAAGTCACCAAATCCTTAGCCGCGACGCTTTCTGGTCGGGCCGCGCACAAATTCTTCAGATGATTTGAGCTGCCCTCGAAGGTTTTCTGCCATATCGTCCGAGGAGGCGATGGATTGCCGAAGGCACGACTTAGGTCGACGAATTCCATTGCTGTCCTATGTTGTTCGGGGCCGAGCCGCGTAAACGCTGGGCCTCAGCGTGGGTTCTGGGCGCTAGCTTTGGCAACGCATTCGATCCAGTCGTGCCATGCCGCAGGATCTAAAGTCATGCCGTCAGGCAATTTTTCCGTGTCCGTCAATATTACAGCGACATCGTCTGAATGAGTCTGCTCGTAATATATTTTGAGAAATAATCGCATCGCCTCAAACGCTTGTTCGGATGTAAGTAGTTTCATTGTTTCCCCGGTGGAATCAAATAACGCGGGATCTCGTTGATCCCACCGTTTCTGATGTAGCCATCTCTCACTTCAACCCATACTTCTTGGCCGTTTGAGCGGATCTTCGCAAAGATGGAGTTTCCAAATTGATTCTTGCGGATAAAATTCTTCATATCCGAAGCCGTGCTCTCAAGCAGTTGACGATTCTCAGGTGTATCGATTGGGAGATGGCCCGGTTCATCTCTGAAAATATGGGGCACATTCTTTTCGAAAATCTTAACTGGTTCGAGTGACTGGCCCGAAGAGCCCCCAGGCGATCCTGATTCATCTGCCTTTTTCAAATTCGGGCTGTTGGAATCTTCCTTCCCATCCATCTCGTTCGGACTCTTGCCGAGCGACGCGCACAGCGCTTGCTGATTGGCGACCTGGCCGGATGCATGTTGAAGGTCTCTCTCGAGGACCTGCGCTTGGCCATAAAAAGCCTTTGCAGCAGCCCAGTCGTCCGGATTCGCTCGAAGCAGGCAGATCGCGACGCTCGCATCACAACTGTCCGAATCACTTATCGAGAGTATCTCCGCGAATGCGGCTTGGAATTGGTCGAAGCCGATGCCGTACTTGTCGAGGATCAGGCGGAGGGCCGTTATGGCGGCATCTCGCTGTTGTTGCGTAGCCTTCTGTTGCGCGAAGAGCAGCTTGAGTTGCTCAAGACAATCAGACCCGGGACCGGGACTCTGCCCGACACGCGGGACGATGTCCTTCGATTTGCTGAAACTGGCGTAAGCCGCCGTTACGCGAATCGTCCCTAAATTCCTGATACCAGATTCTCTGGCCGCAGCTCCCGGGAGCGCGGCTGCCGGCGCGGGAGCCGCAGGCAGCGCGATTGCCGCTTCCGTCGGAGAATCCGACGGCCGGGCTTCCTTATCGTTCACTTGCTCCGGCTCGCTCGCCGAGCCCTCCGCATCCAGCGCATCGAGTTCCGCCGCTGAGCGATCCTTTACCTTCCGTGTCGGCGTCTCGTTCGCGCTTACGGACGCCGCGTGCGCGACGGGCGCCGTGTCCTGGCCATCCTGGCGATCATGCGCGCGGTCCAGGTCGTTGAATTCGTTCTCTGAATTCAACGCCACAGATTCCTCAAGCGTCAGGATCGCCGTTGCTCGGCCGCCGGCGTCGGTCTGACCCGTCGTGCTCTTCTGTTTATTGTCCTGAGTCCCGAAGTAGGACTTATCTCCGCCGGCGGTAAAGGTGATCGAGATGTTCGATCTCTGCTTATAGTCTCCCTGAAAAAGGAGTTGAGCAACGAGAGTCACCTGCTGACCAGGTGCGGCATCAGGGGGGGCGACGCTCAGTTCCAGGCCGGTGATCTTCGGCTCAGGCGGCGGCGGTGGCGGAGGCGGTGGGATAGCCTTCTTCTGTTTCACGACGACGTCCCGCGTGACGCTCGGCTGGGGATGGAACAGCGAGTAAATCCCCTGGAACAGCTTCTGCATCCCATACACCATGAGCTTTCCGGCCGCGTCGCCGAGTGCCGACCCGAGGTCGTTGCCGATCCTCTCCGCGGACCCGCCGTCCGAGTAGCCCGATGACCGCGGCGCGAAGCCGGACGAGTAACCCGAAGGTGGTCCCGCATACCCCGTCGGCCGGAATCCGCCCACCCCGCCTCCGCCCTCCCAGCTTACGCCGCCGAGATTCGTCGGTAGCCCCGACTCGATCGCCGACGCTCCCGGCGCTGACCAGGCGTATTCATCCATCGGCCGTGCCGTCGTCAGCAGTGACGCGCTCCCGCTGTTGCGCGAGGCGATGAACTCCGCGTCGGAAGCTTCGCCGGACCTGCCTTCCAGGAACGCGCGGAGCTTCTCGATCCGAAGCGCCGTCACGTCCTCTCCACGGCGGATCATCAGCCCGGCGACCTCTCCGCGATCGTTCAACACTGGGCTACCCGCCATCTCGGCGCTCAAGACCGCGTCCGATTGGAACGTCGCGGATCCGGCTCCGGTGACCAAGCCCTGCGTCACCGTCCACGGTCCCGCCATGCGAAGCGGCCCGAGCCCGCGCACGAGCTCATCCGGCGCCGGAGACGTCTCAGCGAGATTGAGTGGCGGCGCATCAATCGCCCGGTCAAACTTGCCGACGGCCGGCCCAATCCCATTCGCGATTCGCTCGATGACGACCGGTATCGGCTCGCCGAGCTTGCCATCAGACGCCGGATGAGCGAATGCGTAGAGCTTCTCGTGTCCCCGCGCGATCGCCGCGTCGGTCACGAATTTGGCTCCCTTTTCAGTCTGAATGAGGAATCCGGCGCCCAGTGCGCGATAATCGCTCCCGTTCGGCGCCGCTACGAGAAAAACCGAGGCCGCCGCATCTGTCTCCTCGCTGCCGGTCTTGAGCGACGCCAGCGTGGGTCCGTGTTCGACCCGATGCGCCCGCGCCAGCTGTTCGAATAAGTCGGCGCGCTCGCAGTAGAGGCGTCCGCGAGCCTCGCCCGGTGTCGAGCCCGCTGCGAGTTCCTCGGTGAGGTGGGACGCGCGCACCCGGAGCTTCTCGTAGGTGCTTGGCGTCAGCTTGAGCGACTGAGACGCCTGGTCCAGCGCTTCCTCAGGGGAGCGGCCGAACGAGGAAGGCCCCAGCAGCCGCGCCATCCACGGCGACAAATCGCCCACGTCCGGATCGACGAAGAGCCCATCGGGCGCTTGTAGGAGCGCCCGTCGCCGTTCGGTCGCCGCGCAGGCTGCGGGGGGGAAGCGCAGAGCCCAGGTGTAATCGACGACCGCCAAGGTCCGATAGATCGCGTCAAGGCTCGCGTCCCGGTTTTTCAAGAAAGGCTTCAGCGCCGGATCCGTTTCCTTCGTGAGCGCGCTTTGTGCCGCCGCCGCATGCGCCGGCGCTCGCAGGGACTCGTAGCCCTCCGCCGCCGCGATCAAGCCGCCTTGAATGCGCGCCAGATGCTCGCTGTTTTCGGCCGGAGCGCCGGGCGCTGCGGCCGCCATTTCGTCGATCGGGGCCGACAGCAGCTCGACAAGGACCGCGAGAGGATCACGAGGCGCGTCGGCGGCGCGGGCGGGGAGCGCTCCGGCCAATAGAAGAAGCGCCAGCAGGAGCCTCATGAAGCCAAGGATAGGCGCGTCGAACTGCGCTGTCAAGGCGAATCGGGCGGCCGCGCCCAAGTCCTCTTTGGGTTTGCAGTTACACTGCAATGTCTGAATATATATAAGTTGTAGTGTAAGAATGTCTTTACACTACACTGATGTCCTGTAATACTGAATGTAGTGTAAACCCCTATGGCGATACTCAAAGGCATCCTGAAGGACGGCCTGGACTATTACCGGGAACTGGACCAACGGTATAGAGCGCGCCTCAAGGAGCTTCCGATTGGAAGCGTCCTCAAGCGGCGCATCGGCCGCAAGGATTACTATTACCTGATTTACCGGAGCGGGGGGCGAGTCATCTCCCGCTATTTGGGCAAGGAAGAGCCTATCCAGATGGAGAAGGACATCAAGGAGCGCCGTCTCATCAAGAAGCAGATGAAAGAGGTCCGGGAAAATCTGCTCCTGCTCCGAAGGCTCGAGAAGCGCAAGAAGAATGGACGATCTCTTTCAAAGAATACTTAAGATCTTCGCCGACCTGGGGCTTTGGGAGGACGGCGTCGAGCTGATCGGCAGCTGGTCGTTCTTGCTCTACCAGCGCCATCTCGGCGTTCGCGCGCTGCCTCTGCGGACTCAGGATGTCGATTTCCTGATTCCGTGGCCGTATCAGAACGAGCGGATGATCGGTCTTTCGGCCGCTTTGGTGGACCTGGGCTTTCGTTCGGTGACGGCTATGAACGGAGGCGCGGTTTCTCGACGAGAAACCGCGGCGCCTCTTAAGTTATTTCGCGGTGAGTGTGCCCCGCGCTTCGCTGTCCCATCAAGGCAGATGACTTTCACCGGGTTCGTCTAATTTGCGCATTTCGCCCAATTTAGGCGAAAAGTGGACAGTCGAGTGGACAGGTGTTTGGAAAAGTGCACACTCAAGTGCACAGTCCAAATCTCGGCCGAAGGAATTAAGGGAAATCCACGCTTCCGGCTGCAGGGCCCTTGACAGCAGCCAAATACATGTATATACTTAGATTATGAAATCCGAGAAGGGCGCCGACGGCTTGAAACCGGATTGCGTGTGCCTGCACTTGCGTATGAGCGCGCGCGCGATCAGCCAGTTCTACGACGACGTCATGCGTCCGTCGGGCATCCGCAATACCCAGTTCTCAATGCTGGGGGCGATCCATAAGCTCGGCCCTGTGACCTTCCAGCGTCTTTCCGAATTCCTCGTGCTCGACCAGACCACTTTGCCCCGCAACCTGCGCCTCCTTGAAAAGGATGGCTACATCAAGATCGAGGAAGGCAAGGACCGGCGCGAGCGGCTGGCTTCCCTGACGCCTAAGGGCCGGTCTGTCCTTGAGGCCGCCCTGCCCTTGTGGCGCAAGGCTCAAGCGCAGATCAGATCTCGATTCGATCCGCAGCGGCTGGAGCATCTGCATGCGGAACTCTTGGAGATGCGGCGGGCGGTCGCGAAATAATTTTTTAGTTAATAGATGTATATACATCTACAGAGGGTTCGACCATGAAAACGGTGAAGACGGCCGCGGCAATCCTGGGATCGATTTTTCTCGGCTCAGCGGCGCAAGCGGCCAAGACGGTGCTGCTCGCCGAGACCGTGTCCGCCGCCGTCGAGACTCATCTCACGGTCAAGCTGGCCAAGGCGGATACCGAGGCCGCGAAGGCACGGGCTATCGAGGCGGCCGCGAGTCTCCTACCCAGCGTAATCGCCGGCGCGTCGCAAAAGCGCACGTTCGAAGAGAACCTGGCCGCGCAAGGGCTGTCGGGCGGTCCCGTGCCGGCCATGATCGGGCCCTTCGACACGTTCGATGCAAGGGTGCGCCTGACGCAGACCTTGTTCGACTACAGCCTTATCAAGCGGGCGCAGGCGGCGGGGCGGGGGCGCGACTTGGCCGCCCGGCTCGAGGAGGTCGCCAGGGAGCAGGTGGCGGTGGCCGCCGAGTTGAGTTATGTGGAGGCGGTCAGGGCGTTCAAGGCGGTGGAAGCAGCCCAGGCCGACTCGGACTTGGCGGGAAGACTTCTCGAGCAGGCGCACGAGCAGGAGAGGCAAGGCACGGCCACCGGCGTCGACGTGGTGCGGGCCAGGGCTCGCGCCTCCGTGGCGGCGGCTGCTTTGCTTCACGCCCAGGTAGGCGAGAGGAACGCTCTGATCCGGCTCAAGCGCGTGGCAGGCTGGCCGCTGGGCGAGGACGTCTCCGTCACGGCCGACTTGGCACCCGGCTCCGAGGCTCTTCTCCCGGTCGATGTTTCGATCGCTCGGGCCCAGGGCGCTCGCCCGGAGATCGCCGCCGCGGACGAGCAGGTGCGGATCGACGCGCTGACGATCACGGCCACGCGTGCGGAGCGGGGCCCTTCGTTGGCCGCCAACGCCGATATCGGCCTGAGCGGGAATCTTCCCGACTCCTCCGCTCGGCGGACTTCCGCGATCGGGGTCGGATTGTCCATCCCGATCTTCACGGGGCGCCTGATCGGGGGCCGCGTCGAGGCTGCGAAAGCGGAGAAAGCCGGCTCGACCGCGCGAGCCGCGGATATCCGCGCTCAAGTAGAGGAGGACGTGCGGCTCGCCTACGAGAACATATCGGAGGCGCGCGAGCAGGTGCGCGCCGACATGCAGAGCCGCGAGCTCGCGGACCAGGAGCTGCGTATGGCCGAGGACCAGTACGCGGCGGGGACCGGCGACAACGTCGCCGTCGTGGCGGCCCAGTCGGCGCTGGCGCAGGCTCGCGACGCCGTCGTGGATTCGCTCGCCCATGAGGCCGATGCCCGTATCAATCTCGCGGCCGCTTTGGGAGCGGCGAAGGACTTCAAGCTTTAAAAGGAGAATAAGACCATGGAGACTCAGGTGAAGGCATCGAACAGGCATGGGGAGGGCGCCGAAGCGCCGCGCTTGCTCGGACAACCGAACGGAGCCGCTTCCAAAGGGACGGCCAACTCTCTCAGGACGAAGGTCATGGCGGGAATCGCCGTCGGAGCCGTGGCGGCCGTCGCGGGCGGTTTCGCGTGGGCCAACCATGGCTGGGTTTCGACGGACGACGCCTTCATCGAAGGTCACGTCGTCGCGATCAGTCCTCGCGTGCCGGGACACGTTCTGAAGGTCATGGTCGAGGACAATCAGCTCGTCGAGAAGGACCAGCCGCTCGCCGAGATCGATCCGGCGGATTATTTGACCGACCGGGACGCCGCCCGCGCGCAGGTCGACGCCGCCGACGCCGCCGCGCACAAGACCGAGCTCGACGTCCGTCGCTACGAGGCGTTGACGGCGAAGAACGAGGCCTCGCGCCAGACGCTCGATCATGCCAGGGCGGATGCGCGCTCGGCGGCGGCCGCGCGAGAGGCCGCCCAGGCACGCTTGCGGCAGGCCGAGCTCAACCTGTCCTATACGCGGATCAAGGCGCCGCAGGCCGGCCAGGTGACACGAAAGACGGTGGAGGAAGGCGCGTACGTCGGCGTCGGCCAATCCCTCTTGGCGATCGTCCCGAAGGAGATCTGGGTCGTGGCGAACTTCAAGGAGACGCAGCTGCGGCGCATGCGGCCCGGCGATCGCGCCGAGATCTCCGTGGACGCGTATTCGGGCAAGATGGCGGGACGCGTCGACAGTCTGCAGTCGGGCACGGGCGAACGCTTCAGCGTCCTGCCGGCCGAGAACGCCACGGGCAATTTCGTGAAGGTCGTCCAGCGCATCCCCGTCAAGATCGCGCTCGACTCCGACGCGGACGCCGGTCGTCCGCTCGCACCGGGGATGTCGGTCGAGGCCGAGGTCGAGGTGCGCTGACATGGACACTCAAACGCGGCCGGCGATCAATCCGTGGATCATCGGCATCACCGTCACGATGGCCACGTTCATGGAGCTGCTCGACACGGCGATCGCCAATGTCGCGCTGCCTCACATCGCCGGAGGCCTGGCCACGACTTACGACGAGGCGACCTGGGTCCTGACCAGCTATCTCGTCGCCAACGCCGTCGTCTTGCCGCTGTCGGCTTGGCTCAGTCGCGTCATCGGGCGCAAGACGTATTACATGGCCTGCGTGGCGCTGTTCACCGCGGCCTCGCTGTTGTGCGGCCTCGCGCCGAGTCTGGGCTGGCTTCTCTTCTTCAGGGTCCTGCAAGGCATCGCCGGCGGAGGCCTGGCGCCGGTCGAGCAGGCGATCCTCGTAGACACGTTCCCCGTCTCTCAGCGCGCCGCGGCCTTCGCGCTCTATAGCATGGCCATCGTGACGGCGCCCGTGATCGGCCCGCCTCTCGGGGGGTGGATCACCGACCATTGGAGTTGGCGCTGGATCTTCTTCATCAACATCCCGATCGGGGCGATCTCCCTGTATTTGACGAACCTCGTCGTCTTCGACCCCCCGGAGTTCCGCCGCGAAGTCGAGGCCGCGCGGGCCGACGGTTGGAGAAAGGTCGACCTGCTCGGCATCGGATTGGTCGCCGTCGGGTTCTCCTGCCTGGAGGTGGTGCTCGACCGCGGGCAGAGGCTGGATTGGTTCGAGAGTCCTCTGATCGTGGCGTTCCTGAGCGTGGCGCTGGCGGCGCTCGCGATCGCGATCTGGTGGGAGTGGCGCCATCCGAATCCGGTGGTGGAGGTGCGTCTCTTGAAAGACCGAAACTTCGCACTGGCCACCGTCTTCTACCTGCTGTTCGGCTTCGTCCTCTTCGGAAGCACGGTGCTCATTCCGCAGCTTCTCCAGTCGCTGTATCGATACACGGCCACCGACGCGGGCTTGGTCCTGGGACCCGGAGCCCTGGTCATCTTGGTGCTCGCTCCGTTCGTTGTTCGCGTTCTGCCGAAGCTGAACGTCGCTCCCTTGGTGGCGTTCGGCTTCGGCGTGCTCTATCTTTCCATGCGCTGGTACGCGAGCTTCAATCCGGCCGCGGATTACGCGCACTTCGCGCTGGCGCGCGCGCTGCAGGGGCTGGGCTTCGCGGGGATCTTCGTGCCGATCTCCCAGTTGGCCTACTCGTATATCCCTAAAGAGAAGAACAACAGTGCGTCCAGCCTGACGAACCTCTTCCGCAATCAGGGCGGGAGCTTCGGGATCGCGCTCGTCACGACGATGCTCGAGCGGCGAACGACGTATCACCAGGGCGTCCTGGCCGGCGCGGCGGACGCCTACAGCGGGCGCTTGGACGGGCTGATCCATCGCTTGACCGAGCGCTTCGTCGCGCAAGGCTGGACGCAGGCCGACGCGGCGGCCCCCGCCCTCGCGACGGCACACCGCGTCCTGCTCCAGCAAGCGGCCCTGCTGGCTTCGATGGACTGCTTCACGGTCTTGGCGTGGATCGCGCTGCTCGGCGTGCCGGCGGCGCTGCTGATCCGCCGCGTCCAGTTCACCGGCGAGCCGTCGGCCGGACATTAGGAGGATGAAATGATCCTCGTGAACAACGCCGGCTACTCGCTCATGGGGGCGCTCGAGGAGACGAGCGTGATGGAGGCCCGGGAGCAGTTCGAGACCAACCTCTTCGGCGTCCTGCGCGTGACCAATGCCGTGCTGCCGGGAATGCGCCGAGAGGGTTTCGGACGGATCGTCAACATCAGCTCCGCGCTGGGCTTTCTGCCGGCGCCGTACATGGGAATGTATGCTGCGAGCAAACACGCGGTCGAGGGGTACACGGAGACGCTCGATCACGAGGTCAGGCGCTTCGGCGTGCGCGCGCTATTGGTCGAGCCGGCGTATACGAAGACGATGATCCGCGGGAAGTCGAAATTCGCGAAACTCACGCTGGAGGCTTACGCGGACGAGCGGCGTCGCTTGACCGACGCGGCGGCGAACAACATCGAGCAGGGCGAGGATCCTCGGATCGTGGCGGAAGCGGTTTGGACCGCATTGACGGCGAATTCGCCTCGCCAGCGTTATCCGGTGGGCCAGGCCGTCGTTCTCAGCCGGATGCGACGCTTCGTTCCGGCCGGCATCTTCGACAAGAGCTTTCGCAAACAGTTTCAAATGGATTGACCCAGCAAGAAACGGTCACCGAACTCAAACACCTATTTTGATAGACAGATGCGAAGAGGCTCGCGAACCGGCGCGGCGCAGGACCTTTTAGATTCGACAGACGGAGGTGAAGGCATGAACTGGGATCACGAGGCGCTGGTCATCGGCGGCGGCCCCGCTGGATTGGGCGCGGCTATGGCATTGGGTCGGCTGCGGCGATCGGTCTTGGTCTGTGACGACTTTCGTCCTAGGAACCGAGCGGCCGCACATATGCATAACTTCGCGGGCAATGAAGGTCAGTCGCCTCTGGAATGGCGAAAGAAGGCAAGGCAGGACGTCGAGCAATACGATACCGTCCATTTTTTCGAGGGAGCCGTAGCCTCGGTCGTCAAGTTCGATGCAGGATTTCAAGCCACGCTTTCGTCCAAGAGCTCGGTGACGGCCAAGAAGGTGATCCTTGCCTACGGGGTTGAAGATCGACTGCCCCCGATCCCAGGCATGAAGGAGCTTTGGGGCAAGTCCGTGTTTAACTGCCCGTTTTGCCATGGATTTGAAGTCCGAGGCAAAAGAATCGGCGTGATCGGCAATGGCGCTTTGGCCATGCGTGTCCTTCCGATGATCTTCGGGGTGACTTCCGACATCACTCTATTCACTCAAGGGAAGAACATGCTGACCGCCGAGCAGACGGAAATCCTTCGGCGCAGAAAAGTGAGAATTGTCGAGCATCCCGTGGAGAAGCTGATCCACGATGGGGATGCTCTGCGTGGAGCGATTGCCGGGGGTGAGTTGATCGAGCAAGACGCCATCTTGAGCGGTGGACCGCCCTTTCATATAAAGTCTGACATAGGGGAGAGGTTGGGCTGCGAGAGAAATGAAAAAGGTCTCTACAAAGTCGATGAAGGAAATAGAACGAATGTTCCTGGCGTCTATGCCGCCGGCGACAGCATCACAATGCAGCAATCCGTCGTGGGCGCGCTCTCTACCGGCCAGTGGGCTGGCGCGACGGCCTCACAGGATCTGTTGAACGAAGCGTTTTCAGATTAAGTTTGCTGCTAAGGAAACTGGGATGAGTTTTTTGAAAGCAGATATCGACAGCGCACGGGTTAAATTTCCTCCGCCATTGATTGCCTTGCTGAGCATTCTTTTCGGCGCTGTGCTCAATTGGTTTAGGCCTGCTCCGATGGTTTCCGAGAGCTTGAGATGGCCCTTGGGCGCACTTCTTATTCTGGGGGGAGTCGGCATCGCAGTTTCCTGTTCCCGGCTCTTCAAAAAGGCTCAAACGAATATCGCGCCGTCGAAGACGACATCCCATATCGTCACGACAGGAGTTTATGGTCTTTCTCGAAATCCGATCTATCTTTCTTTTGTTATCGTTGGAGTTGGGATCGCTTTCGCCGTCAATAGCTTATGGATAGCGCTTGTGCAAATTCCTGTGGTGCTTCTCATCAGAAAATTTGTCATTGCGAACGAAGAGCATTATCTCGAGTCAAAGTTCGGCGATGAATATCGCAGCTACAAACGGAATGTCCGTAGATGGATATAATCAACTTCCCGCGGTGAGTTGGTCCCGCGCTGCTGCCCATTCGGATCGCGCCGCGATTGGCAGCATGGTTCACAGAACCTTTCTTCTTCATTCGTTTGGCCGCAATCATAGGCACGCTACTCTCTAAGCCTGAGAATCGAGATCCGCGGAGGAACGATGAAGGCCAGAGAGATCATGACGAAGAATCCAGTGGTGTGCACCCCGGAGACCGGCCTGCAGGCCGTCGCGACGATGATGTGCGACACGAACTGCGGCGAGATCCCGGTGGTCGAGAGCATGTCCAATCAGACGCCCGTCGGCGTCATCACGGATCGCGACATCACTTGCCGCGTGGTCGCGAAAGGGCTGAATCCTCGCGAGCTCAAGGCGGCCAGCTGCATGAGCTCGCCCGCGCTCACGGTGGGGCAAGACACCGAGCTCCAGGAATGCTGCGAGATCCTCGAAGGGCATCAGATCCGGAGAGTGCCCGTCGTCGACAAGCAGGGCCGGTGCTGCGGCATCGTCGCGCAGGCCGACATCGTCCTCCGCTGCCCGCCGGACGTGGCCAGCGAGGTGGTGAAGGAAGTCTCCCAGCCGGTCGTCGCCTGAAGATGTCGCGGCCCGGAAGCTGGGTGCGCCGAGTCGCGCGCACGAGCAACGCCCTCGACCTGCCGAAGGGGGTCTTCACCCGCTCCGCTCGCGGCGTGGCGCTCGGTCTCAAACGCTCGGCGCACGCAAGCAAGCGGCGGAAGGGATCCGAGTTCCAATCCGCCATGTCGATGCTCAACTATCACATCAACCGCGGCGGGGGAAGGCTTCCCGCGGCCCAAAGACGGCGGTTGGAAAGAGCCAAAGGCGAGCTGCGAAAGCTGTACGGCCGGGCGCCCAGCTAGGCTCCCAGGACATGGCCATCAAGATGGTCGTCGAAGGGTCGCACGGCCGGCGCGGACGTCCATCGGGGCCGCCCGCGCCGGCCGCTTATTGCCCTATTCGATCGTGATCGAGCGGGACTTCGCCTCTTCCGACTTCGGAAGGCGGATTTCAAGAACGCCGTCGCTGTAGCGGGCTTTGACCTGGTCGGATTTCACGTTCGTCGGCAGCGTGAAAGCCCGGTAGAACTCTCCGTGCGGCATCTCCCGGCGCAGCCAGTCCTGCGCGCCTTCGGGTGAGTCCTTGCGCTCGCCGCTCAGGATCAGGACGTCGTCCTTGACCTCGATCTTGCAGTCCTCCTTCTTGATTCCGAGCAGGCCGGCGTAGACGATCAGCTCGTCGCCGGTCTCCCGGATGTCGACGGGAGGCGCCCAGCCGCGCTGCTCGAGGATGGACGGCTCCGGCAGCGCGGAGGCGAGGAGCGGCCGCCCGCTGAAAAAATCCTCGAACATCCCGTTAATGGTATCTCGAAAGCTGATCATCTCCCGGAACGGGTCCTGCTCCGCGCGCTTGACCGCCGCCGGAGCTTCCGTTTTCTTGCTCAATTCTTTAGCCATGGTCGTGTCTCCTTATTCGATTTCGATCCGGCGGACCTGAGTCTCCTTCACGCGGGGAAGATGGATCTCCAGCACCTCGTCCTTGAAGGCCGCCTTGACTTCGCCGGTCTTGATCGGCGACGGCAGGGCGAAGCGGCGCACGAACGACTGGGACGATTCGCTGCGCCGGAGGACGCCGTGCTTGCGCTGCTCCTGGGAGCGGGCCTGCTCGACGCGGATCGTCAACGTCTCCTCCGTCACGTCGATCTTCACGTCCTCGCGCTTCAGCCCGGGAAGCCTCGCGGAGACGACGATCTCCGACGGCTTCTCCTCGAAGTTCACCTCCGGCATGCGAGGAAACCTCCCGAGCGCCGTCCACGGCTTCTCGAAGAAGCGCTCCATCGGTTCCACCGTCTCGCGCATGAGCTCGAACGGACTCGTCGCGCCTTCCTTGCGCCGCCTGTTCCAGGGGACTATGTCTCTAAATGCCATGTGTGCGACCTCCTTTCCGTTCGATTATAAATCGCTCCCCATGGCCGCTCTATCGCGGGTCTGTAACGCTTAAACTCCGCCCGGCGGATACGAAGCGTTCGTAGAACGTTTGCGCGTTCCGGATAGGAAGCTGGCGCTGCGGGAGGCTATCTTTCAGGCGACGGCCGAAATCCGAGGAGGCGCCTATGACCGCAATTAAAACGCCGAAAGTATCGTCCCCACGCCGCTCAAGAGCCGTCGCCGGCGCGCTGAAGCGCGAGCCCCGCGCCGCGGCTTCCCACGAGGCGCTCTCGCGGCAGACGAGATCGGCGGCGCGGAGCCGAGGACCGGCGAGCCTCCGCTCGGCCGCGCGCAAGGCCGTTCGGACCAAGGGCCCGGTCGAGCGGCGGAATGCGGCGATGAAGGCGGTGCGCACGAAGGGACCGGAGGGCCGCAGCGAAGCCGCGCAAAAGGCGGCGCGGACTCGCGAATCCGGGGAATAGGGCTCGCTCAAGTCCTGAGGCCGCGGGACGCCGGACCGCAGCGCGTCGCGGGGCGGAGAAACACCTGGCACTATTGATGCCGGACGAACACGGGCGTGCCGGCCGTGTGAAAATGCTCAGGTACGGCCGCCTCGCCCATCAGCCGCCGCTCCGAGATCGGCGGCGCGGACGTGCGGCGCAGGCCGAGTCCGCCCGCGGCCGACGCGATCAGAGCGGCCGCGACCCCGGCCCAGCGCAGGAGCTTGAGGCGCGCCGCGCGAAGGCCGACGGGGCAGTCGCGCGTGAGGATGGTGCCGTCGGCGCGCCGGTAGATGCGCACGCACAGCCGGCCTTCCTTTTCGCGGATCAGCGCTTCGGCTTCCGCGCGCGTCATCTCCGAGACGTTGTAGACGCTCAGGCGGCACTGGGCGCAGGCGCGGACCCGGTCGTCGCCGGTCATGCTCGCCCATGAGACGGAGCACGGCGAGGCGATCCTCAGCTCGTCGAGAAGGCTCTTGTTGTTGTCCATGCGGGATGGGACACGCGGTCCGCGAAAAAGTTCCCGCGGCGAGGTACACTGTTTGACGCAAGAAACGGGAAGAGCCCCGGCGGCTCGTCCTGATATCGTGTGTCCATGAACGCCAAGATCAAAGACGCCTGGGAGTCGGTCGTCGCGCGCGATCCGCGCGCCGACGGGAAATTCGTCTTCGCCGTGACGACCACGGGGATCTATTGCCGGCCCTCCTGCCCCGCGCGGCGTCCGCTGCGCGAGAACGTCTCCTTCTTCCGCGGCCCGGCCGCGGCCGAGGCGGCCGGCTTCCGCGAGTGCCGCCGCTGCCGCCCGCGCTCGGAGGGCGGCCCGGCCGCCGGCGCGAGGCTCGTGCGGGAGGCCTGCCGCCTGATCGTCGCGCGGGCCGAGGCCGAGGAGGGCATGCTCATCGCGGACGTCGCGCGTCAGCTCAACGTCTCGCCGTCGAAGCTGAGCCGCCTGTTCGCGCGCCACGCGGGCATGACGCCCAAGAAGTTCTCCGTCGCGCGACGCTTCGACAAATTCAAGAAGGGCGCGCGCACCGCGGGCGTCACCGAGTCGCAGTACGCCGCCGGCTTCGGCTCCGCGAGCCGCTTGTACGAGGCCGCGCGAAGCTACCTCGGCATGACCCCCGGCGCTTACGCGAAAGGCGGGAAGGGGGAGGTCATCGCGTACGGCTGCGCGGACTCTCCCGTCGGGCGCCTGCTGATCGCCTCGACCGCGCGAGGCCTGTGCTCGGTGGAGATCGGCGATTCCGACGCCGCGCTGATGAAGCGCCTCAAGGCGCGCTTCCCGAACGCGGAGCTGCGCCCGGACGCGAAGGCGGCCGCCGTCGCGGCCAAGGCGCTGACCGCCACGCTGAGCGGCAAGCCCTCGAACGTCAAGCTCGACCCGCGCGGGACCGCATTCCAGCGTCGCGTGTGGGACGCTTTGCGGGAGATCCCCGCCGGCCGGACGAAGACTTACGGCGAGGTCGCGCGCGAGATCGGGCGGCCCCGCGCGACGCGCGCCGTCGCGCGCGCAATCGCCACGAACTGCATCGCGCTCGCCATCCCGTGCCACCGCGTCGTCGGCGCGTCCGGTCGGCTGAGCGGCTATCGCTGGGGCCCCGAGCGCAAGCGCCGACTGCTCGATCTCGAGCGGGCTCGCGATGCCGCGTAAGTCCGTCGACGGCGTCCTCTTCGGCCTCCTCGCCGCGTTCTGGGGCGGCTCCTTCGTCGCGATCAAGTTCGCGGTGCTCGCGTTCCCGTCGACGTTCAGCGCGATGCTGCGCGTCGCCGTGGCGCTGAGCGTCCTCGCCGCCCTGTTCCAGTATCAGCGGCGCGATCTGCGCGTCCCGTTCCCGGTCCTGCGCCGGATGTGGCTCGCCGGGCTTTTCGCCCAGGGCCTGCCCTTCGCCCTGCTTTTCTGGGGCGAGAAGCGGATCTCTCCGGGCCTGGCGGGCATCATCAACGGCACCGTGCCGATCTTCGCCTTCGTGTTCGGCTTGCTCCTGCCGCACGGCGAGCCGTTCACGAAGCGAAAGACCGCGGGGCTCCTGGCCGGCTTCGCGGGCATCGCCGTGATCTGCAGCCCCCTGCTGACGTTCGGCGGCTCCCGCGGCGAACTCGCCGGCACGGCGGCCGTGTTCCTGATGTCCGTGTGCTACGCGATCGGCTCGCTGATGACGCGCTCGATCCTTTCGGGGACCGCGAAGGCCGACTTCCGCGCCAACGCCTTCCATCAGAACTGCGCGAGCGTCGCCTTCCTGTTCGTCGTGTCGCTGTTCGCCGAGCCGTGGCCGGCCGCCAAGAGCGTTCTCGCCGCGCCGGTCGCCGTCGCCGCCGTCCTCTACCTCGGAGTCGTCTCGACGGCGGTCGCGTTCCTGATCTACTTCCACCTGATCCGCGAGTGGGGCGCCGTGCGCGCCAGCGCCGTCACCTATGTCGCGCCGATCTTCGCCGTGTTCTGGGACTTCGTTTTTTTCCGGAACATCCCGGACGCCTCCGAGATCGCCGGCGTCGTCCTCGTGCTGTCCGGCGTCGTGCTGCTGCACGCCGCGCCGAAGACCGGGGGCCCTTTGCTCGCGCCGGGCGGGACTTTGGACCCGCGCGTCCGCTCGGGCGCCTGAGTAGAATAAGAGGGTGATCAAGCCCGTTGTTTTCGCTCTCGTCCTGCTGTCGCCCGCCGCGGCCCGCGCCGCCGCGCTGGCGCCCGCGGCGCGGCTGAACGTCGGAGCCGAGAGCCTGATCGCCGGCTCCAAGGCCGGCAGCGCGGCCGACTTCCTGGACTGCGCGAAAAGCGAGGTCCAGCACACCATCCTGCCGTGCACTCTCAAGCCCGCGGCCGTCCCCGCGGCGATGAGCGTGGGGCGCCGGGTCCAGAGCGCGTCCTTGAACCTGAACTTCAAGGGCGAGGTCATCAACATGTCGCTGGCCTTCGACGCGGGGCTCGGCTTCGACGTCCTCTTGGGCGACTACAAGCTCGCCCTCGGCTCGAGCCCGAAGGTCCAGTACTGGGCCGACGACAAGCACCTGTTCGCGTCCTACATCTGGATCGACGGGACCACCGAGGTGGAGCTTTCCCGGACGGTCAAAGGCCCGTCCTCGGACGGCCCCGTCCGCGCCTACGTCTCGAGCCTGTCCGGCGACCAGGAGCTGAGCCCGGAAGACGCGCGCTAGAGCCGGACCTGCTTCGGCGCGACGCGCCGCTCCTTCTTGTGCATCGTCGTGCCGGTCACCAGCTTCAAGACCGTTGCGACGCCCTCGCGCACCACGTAATGCGCGTCGAAGTCGTGCAGAAAGAATCCGAGCTCCACGCCGTCCTTGAGCTGCGACTTGTCGCGCGGGTTGCGCAGGTCCTGGGCGAGGATGTCGGCGAGCAGGGCGCGGACGTCCTTGGCCTTGAGGCGCTTTTCCGCCGCGGCGATGTCCGCCAGGGCCTGCGGCTCGAACTCGACCTTCAGCGACGGGAAAGGCGCGTCCTTGGTCCAGCCCGGCGACGCTTCGGGGAAGCAGTCGCTTTCCGGGACGTAGGGCTTCACGTCGAGGATGGGCGTCCCGTCGACCAGATCGATGCCGGATAAATGCAGGGTATCGCCCTCCACCTTGACGAGGCGGGCGACCGAGAGCCCGATGGGGCTCGGCCGATGCGGCGAGCGCGACGCGAACAGCCCGATCGTCTCGCCCTTGAGCCGCGGCGGATGCACCTTCGACGAGAAGCGCGTGTTCGTGTTCAGGTGGAAGTAGGAGAGCAGCCAGACGTGGCTGAAGCGGTCGAGCCCGACCAGCGATCCCTCGGGCTGATACTGCCGCGCGATCTTGAGCGTCGCGGTCGCTCCCGGCACGAGGTGCGGCTGGCGCGGCGTGCCGAACTTCTCCCGGAAGCAGGACTTGAGGATCCCGATGACGTTCAGCTGGGCAGACATGTGGGAACTCGCTCCGGCGCGAGCCGCGGTCACGAGTCGATCTGCTCGAGCAGCTCGGCCTTGTCGTTGAAGACGAGGAACTCCGCCTTCTCGCCGGCGGCCTGCGCCTTCTCCTTGCCGGCGTAGGCGGCCTCCACGGCCTCGGGCTGCTTCTCGAAGTCGCCGAGGGAGACCAGGCCCTTCGCGTCGCGGCGCGCGGCGCGGAACCACTTGGGCTGGATCGGGCTGCGGTCGAAAAGGTCGCGCACGTCCAGCTTCGGGACCAGCGGCGCCGACTTTTGGATCCAGCGCACGACGAAATAGCCGATGAGGATCGGGATGACGACCCAGTAGATAAGGGGGAAGAACATGACGGGGTCATTCTAGCGATTTTTGGCGGACGGACGTTGCCTGTAGGTCCCAAGTTCGTCTAGGACTCCTGCCCGGGTCCCAGGGCCCAACCAGCGGGGGGCGAGGCCTTCCTCGACCGTTATACTCAGGTCATGCGGCGCCTGTTCGCGGCCTTCCTCAGTCTCGCCCTCGTCCTCGGCGCAATCCCCGTCGAGGCGCAGCAGTTCGTCCGCCCCGTCGTTCTGTCCGCTCCCGTCGCGGCCCCCGTCGCGGTCGCGCCCGTCCTGCCGGCGCCGGCGCTGGCCGCGCCTCTGAGCGCCGCCGCGGCCGCCCCGGCTTTGCTGTCCGCCGCCCCGGCCGCGCCCGCTCTCGCGCCGGCGCCGCTTGCCGCTCCCGCGTCGGCCCCGCCGGCGGTCCTTCCCGCCCTCTCGGCCCTGCCGGCGACGGCGGCGCCCGCCGCCGCCCCGTCCGCCGCGGGCTCCTTGCGCGGGCTCGCCGCTCCGGACGCCGCGCTCGGCGCGGGACTCGTCTTCGACGGCGGGCGGACGCCGCCGGCCGCGAAGGACGGCGATCCCGTCGTCTCGGCGGATCCGGTTCCCGCCGCCGGCGCGCCGCGGCTCGATCCTCCGGCCCGCAAGCCCAAGCGCGTCCGCAGCCTCGGCGACCGCTTCTTCCGCGCGGGGGTCGTCGGCGTCGGCGCCGCGGCGCTCGCGCCGGCGCTCTGGTCGGCTGTTCCCGCGTCCGCCGCGATGATGCTGTTCGCGGTCGCCGTCACTCCGCTCGTCGCCGCCGCCGTGGTCGCGGACGCGAGCCGCGGAGTCCGCAAGCTCTATCGCAAGCTCACGGGAGCCGCCGCTCCCGCGCCGAAGCCCGCCCCCTCGCGCCGCAAGGTCAACGCCGTCCGCGCCCTCGGCCTCGCCCTCGGCATGGCGCTGGCCGCCGGCACGGCCGTCCACCAGGTCCCGCTCATCGAGCACGCCCACGCGTACATGGCCTCGCGCCTGCCGGCCGAAGAGCAGTCCTTCAAGACCGAGCTGCCCAAGTCCTTCGGCGACGAGACGGCCAAGGTTCTCTCCCAGACCGCCGGCGGCCGCGCCGCGCTCGAGCGCGTGCGCGGAGCCGACGGCAAGCTCCATATGCCCGGCTTCACCGTGATCGAGGCCCGCCAGCACGACGTCGCCCTGCGCGACCGCTACTTCGCCGACTCGGCGATCGCGCAGCTCTCGAAGACCGCCGTCGGCCGACAGGTCCTGGACGGCCTGCGCGACCGCGGCGGCGTCGTCCGCATGCCGACCTTCTTCGTCTCCTACCAGAAGGGCAGCGCCGCGCGGTACACTCCGCCGGACATGGTCCTGCTGAGCGTCGAGACCATCGAGGACGGCGGCGTCACGGTCGACCGATTCTTGAACGACCATCAGCTGCAAATGGACTATCTTCAGCGCGAGCAGGCCGTCATCACCCACGAGCTCACGCACGCCGCCCAGGCGCGCCGTTCGCCGTTCAACATGGACGCGTGGGCGCTCATCAAGACGGACGGCGGGCGGCTCGCCGCCGCCGTCGAGGCCTACGCGAAGAACCGGGAGAACCCCGCGCCCGCCGGCTTGAGCGAGAAGGACGCGCTCCGCCTCGGCAAGCAGACGGCGGACGCCGGCGCGGCGTCGTTCTCCGCGGGCCCGACCGTCGCGATCGACGCCGCCGTCCTGCACCGCGAGGGGCTCACCGTCCGCCAGTTCCGTTACGACGTGAAGGCCCAGCACGACTACATCGTGCGCCATCAGGCCGAGCTCGCGGCCGCGCTGACGCCGGCTCCCGCCGCGGCCGCCGCGCCGGCCGCGGGCCCGTCGAAGTCCGCCGTCCCGATCGTCCGGGATTCCGCCGTTCCGGAGACGGCCGCCGCCGAGCCTCACGTCAAGTTCAGCGTGAGCTTCGGCATGGTGCAGGAATGGGAGTACGAGGCCTACATCACCGAGCACCTGTATACCCACGAGCGCCTCGCGTCCGACCCCGGCATCGCGATGTCGGGCGACGAGCGCTACGGCTACGAGCAGGGCCTTCAGGACTTCGACTCCTTCTTGAAATCCATCGACGAGCCCGGCATCTACGCCGCCAACTTCCACGGAAGGTCCGCCTACTACGCGCGTTTTCTCGCGTCGCAGCGGGCCGGTTGGGACGCCCACCGCGTCGAGGGCTACGTGCTCCTCGCCCGCCGCGACCTGATCCAGAAGAACGTCCGCGGCGCGCGCGCCCATCTCGAACAGGCGCGCGCCATCGCCGCCGAGAAGGGCCTGCCCGCCCCGACGCTCGAAATTCCCGCCCGCTGATCCCGCTATCCCCGGGGATAGTCGGGAACTAAATCGCACCCCGTTCCGTATACAGAGGGTGGAGATCATCCTGGAGTCGGCCGGCGCGACCGCCGCGGCCGCGCGCAGCGCGGCGCGCTCTCATTTCCGCGAGGACGCCGGAGCCTGGGCGCGCTGGACGCTGACCCTCGCCGAAGAGCCGGAGGACGGGAGCTTCGCGCGCGCCCTCTCCTGGCGGCTGCTGAACCGCGGCCCTCTCGTCCCGTCGGCGGCGGACTTCGAGCGCGAGCTGCGCGCCCGCTTCGGCGCGCGCGCGCCCGGCGCCGCCTCCGCCGCGCACCGGCTGCAGGCCGCGGCGATCGCGGCCGAGCCCTCGGGCCTGCCCGCGCGGCTCGAGACCGACCTCGCGCGGCTGGGCGCGTTCACGACGGACGAGGCGGGCTGGCTCGCCGAGGCGGCGCGGCGCGACCTTGAACGGCTGCTGGGCGAGCTCGCGCGGATCTACCCGGAGGCGGCGCCGGCCGAAGGCGGCGCGCTGTTCGTCTCCTGGACGGGAGAGGTCAAGCCGGGAAGGCGCTCGGCCTGGGTCCTGGACGGCGGCGAGCCGGCCGAGCCGTACGCGTTCGAGCTCGAGGCGCCGCCTTTCGTCCGCGACGACGGCGCGCTCGAGGCTCTCTCGCGCCGGCTCTTCGGGACGGGAAGTCTGAGGCCCGGCCAGGCCGACGGCGTCGCCGCGCTGCTCGCGGGACGCGACCTCGTGCTCGCGCTTCCCACGGGCGCGGGCAAGTCGCTGGTCTTCCATCTCGCGGCCCTCCTCGCCCCGGGGACGGCCTTGGTCGTCGCGCCGCTGCGCGCGCTGCTGCGCGACCAGCGCCGGCGCCTCGCGGAGGCGGGCGTCGGGCGGGCCGGACTGCTCGCCGGCGACGATCCCGAAGCGACGCGCCGGGCGCTGGCGGAGCTGTCCTCGGGGCGCCTGCTCGTCGCGCTGGCCGCGCCCGAGCGCCTGGACTCCGGGGCGTTCCGCCGCGCCCTGCGCGGCTCGGTCGAGACCGCGGGCGTCTCGTTCGTCGCCGTCGACGAGGCGCAGTGCGCCGCGCGGCGCGGCCACGATTGGCGCCCGGCCTACCGCGCGCTCGGCGCGCGCCTGCGCGATTGGGCGGCCGCTCCCGGCCGCGTCCCCGCGCTGGCGGCCGCGTCGGGGAGCGCCTCGCCGGGGGCGCTGGCGGAGGCGGAGCGAGCGCTCGGCCTTCGCGCGCCGGCGCGCGTGCGCGCGGGCGCGCCGCGTCGGAACCTCTCGTTCCGCGTCTGGCTCAGCGCGGCGCCCGACCACCTGCCGCGCGCCCGCGAGCTGCTGACGCGGCTCATCCCCGACGGCCGCTTCGGGCCCGGCATCGTGTTCTGCCCGCGCGTGGACGGCCCGCTGGGCGCGGCGAGCGTGTCCGAGGAGCTGGCGTGGTCGGAGGGCGTCGACGCGGCGCCGTTCACCGGCCGGGCGCCGCGCGGCGTCGATCGGGAGTCGTGGCCGGAGAAGAAGCGCCGCGCCGCCGAGGAGTTCTTGACCGGCCGCCGCGGCCTCCTCTGCGCGACGCGCGCGTTCGGCCTCGGCGTGGACCGCGCCGACGTGCGCTTCACCGCGCATCTCGGCCTGCCGGCGTCGCTCGAGGAGTTCTACCAGCAGGCCGGCCGCGCGGGCCGCGACGGAGCGCCGGCCGAGTGCTGGCTGATCGCGCAGGTCGCCTCGGCTCGCCGCGCGCGGCGCTGGGCGGGGCTGGGCGTCGAGCGGCTGCGCGCCGAGCTCGCGGGCCTGGCGCCCGAGGACCGCGACGACGTCTCGCGCGCCTATCAGTTCCATCTGGCCGCGTTTCCCGGAGAGGAGGCCGAGCGCCGCGACGCCGAGCTGGCGCTCTGGTCCGTCGGAGACCCCGCGTCCCGCGGGTCCGTCCAGGTCGAGCTGCCGGGCCAGGACCCGGAAGCGCTCACGCGCGCGCTGCTGCGATTGGAGGAGGCCGGCGCGCTGACCCTGGAGGAGCGGCGCGGAAGCGGCTGGCTCGCGCGCAAGACGGGAGGCGCGACGGCCGGCGCGATCCTCGCGGCCGTGTCGGAAGGCGTCCGTCGCGACTACTCGGCGATCGAGCCTTCGCGGCGCGCGTCGCTGGCGGAGCTCGTCGAGCTGGTCTTGTCGCCCGACCCGGGAGCGGCGCTGGCGGAGCGGCTCGCGGCGTCGGCGCCGGTCAGCCGGCGGTACAGCGCCTCGTACGCGTCGAGCGCCGGTCCCCAGGAGGCGTCGTTGGACATCGCGGTCGCGCGCGCGGCGGCCAGGGCGTCGGGCCGCCGGTAGCCGGCCATCGCGGCCTCGGCGGCCTCGACGAGCGCGAGCACGGTGAAGTCGCGGATGAAGACGCCGTCGCCTTGGACCGCGTCGTCGCGCAGGTCGCGCACCGTGTCGGCGAGGCCGCCGGTGCGCGTGACGATCGGGAGCGTGCCGTAGCGGTGCGCGATCAGCTGCGACAGGCCGCACGGCTCGAAGCGCGAGGGCATGAGCAGGAAGTCGGCCGCCGCGTAGACCGCGTGCACGAAGGTCTCGTGGAACGGGTGCGAGGCCACCTTTCCCGGATGGCGGGCGACGGCCTCGGCGAGCGCGCGCTCGAGCGGCTTGTCGCCCGAGCCGGTCACGACGACTTGCGCGCCGCGGGCGACGAGCTCGTCGATCGACGCGATGACGAGGTCGATGCCCTTCTGGTGCGCGAGCCGCGAGGCCACCGCGAACAGCGGGGCGTCGGGGTTCTCCTCGAGCCCGAGGCGCTTCTGGAGCCACGCCTTGTTCTCGGCCTTGCCCTCGGCGACGTCCTCCGCGCCGTAGTTGCGCGAGATGTGCGCGTCGGTGCGCGGATCGTTGAGCTCGGGATCGATGCCGTTGAGGATGCCGCTCACGCCGTCGGGACGCGCGTCGAGCGCGCCCTCGAGGCCCTCGCCGAACTTCGGGGTCAGGATCTCCTTGGCGTAGGTGGGGCTCACGGTGGTGACCGCGTCCGCGGTCTGCACGCCGGCCTTCAGGAAGTTCACGTGGCCGTGGTACTCGAGCGGGGCCATCGGCAGGGTCCAGTACGCGTCGAAGCCGAACTTGCGCGCGCTCGAGATCGGGTAGACGCCCTGATAGGCGATGTTGTGGATCGTGAGCACGGAGGCCGTTTTATCGAAGAAGGGGTCGGAGCCGTGGATCAGCTTCAGGAAGGCGGGGACGAGCCCGGCGTGCCAGTCGTGCGCGTGGACCACGTCGGGCCGGAAGTCGAGGGCGCGGGCCGCCTCGAGCGCCGCGGCCGAGAAGAACGCGAAGCGCTCGTCGTTGCCGTCCTGCGTGTAGACCGAGCCGTTGCCCTCGTAGGGCCCCTGCGGCCGGTCGAAGTGGGGGTTGTGATCGACGAGCACGACGTCCACGCCGTTGACCGTGGCGCGATGGAGCTGGGCCTTGTCCTGGCGCGCGCCGACAGTCACGGAGACCTCGCCGGCGGGCCGGAGCTCGACGCCGTCGAGCTTGAGCTGGCGGTATTTCGGCAGGACCAGCATGACCTTGTGGCCGCGCGCCGCGAGGCCGCGGGCGACGGCGTCCACCACGTCGGCCAGGCCGCCGGTCTTGATGAAGGGCACGGCCTCGGCGCCGGCGATCATCACGTTGAGCGGGCGGCCGCCGTCGAAGGAGGCCGCGACTTTCGCCTCGGACGCGGAGGAGGTCTCATCCTTTCCGGCGATGAGGGCGGATGCCGCGCCGAGCGCGGAGGCCGGAGCGGTTTGGAGCGCGGGCGCCGCCGCGGGGGCGGAGGGGGCCGCGGCGGGCGCCGCGGCGGGCGCGGCGGCGGCGGGCGGGACGCCGGCGGCGGCGATCGCGGGCGCGGCCAAGGCCGGCAGCGCGGCGGCCGGTGCCGCCGCGGAAGCCGACAGAGACGGCGCGGCCAGCGGGGCGGCGGAGAAAGAGAGGGGAGAAGCCGTGAGCGCCGCCGGGGCGGCCAAGCTGGCCGAAGGAACCGCGATGCGGACCTCGACGGGAGCGACGCGCGTCTGCGCCGCGGCGGGGCCCGCGAGGACGAGACCGGTCAAGACGGCGACGGCGTTGCGAATCATCCCTACTATTGTAGGGGCAGCGCCGGCTTGAAGGGAGAGGCTTCGGGCCCAGACTCCTTAGGAC
>DATNGC010000119.1:0-2123 GCA_035606075.1 Elusimicrobiota bacterium | reverse complement strand
CGGAGCCCGCGGCCGGAGCGGCCGCGAGGCCGAGCACGGTTGCGATTCCCGCGGGAGCGGCGGTGGTGGCGCCTTGCGCATCTCGCGCCCGGCCGCGCGCGTGAGCCGCGTGGCCGACGCGCGTGCCGGCGACGGCCTTCGAGGAGGGGGCCTGGGCGGTCGGCGAGCCGCCGGCCGAGCTCGAGACGCCTCCGGCGGCCACAGCCTGCCGCCCGGAGCCTGAGCCGCCGAGCGCCGCTTCGGCTTCGCGGCCCGCGGCTTCTTCGGCTTCGCGCGCTTCACGCGCGGCGCGCTGCTTGGTGCTTTCTTTCAGCCGCCCGCCGTTCGCCTCGCGTTCGCGGCGGCGCTGTTCCTTTTCGGCTTCGCGCTGGCGCTGGATTTCAGTGTGGGTCCTCCCCGGCTTCGCACCGCTCGCCGCCTGCGGGCTCGCACCGCTGCGGGCCGCCGCGGGGGCGGCGCTCGAGGTGGCGTGCTTGCGGGCGTCGCGTTCGGCGTGACGGACGGCGCGGTCCGCCTGGCGCGCGTCGGCGCGCGAGGCGCCGCTCGTCGCGGCGGGCGCGGGCGCGGGCGGTTCAGCGGCGCCGGCGCGCTCGGCCTTGCGCGCTTCGCGCGCGGCGACGCGTTCGGCCTTCGCCGTCGCCTTCGCTTCGGACACCGGCGTCGGGGCGGCCGCGGGAACCGCGGTTTCGGTCGCGGCGGGTTGTTCGGAGCGCTTCGCGACGGCGCCGTTCGGGACGAGCGCCGCGAGCGCGATCAGGATCGTGGAGACGAGCGCCAGGCTCGCGGACGGCGCGGTGGGAAGGCGGGCGCCGATACGACGGGGCATCAGCCGGCCGCCGTCGTTCTCCCCTGGACGTAGCCGAGCGCGTCCTGCAAGGTCGGGACGATCTCGAACATGCCGTCGAGGCCGGTCAATTCGAAGATCCGAAGGACGTTCTCCTCGGCGCAGGCGATCGCGAGCTTCACGCCCGGGTCGAGCTGGCGCTGCGCGCCGACGAGCACGCCGAGCGCGGTCGAGTCGATGAAGCTGACCTTCGAAAGGTCGACGACCACGTGCCTGGCGCCGACCGACTGGAGGTCGGCGAGCGCCCACTTCAGGTTCGGTGCCGACGCGAGGTCGAGGTCTCCCTCGACGCTCAGCAAGCTGGTGTCGGCCGCGAGCTCCCGGCGGGTGATCAGGAAGCTCACCTCGCTCGGATCGTCCTTGTGATTGTCCTTGACCGCCTGCATCTGCCGCTCCTGACCTAGGGGTCTCTCTCGAAATCCGGCCCCGCTGAAGCCGTAGCGAACGCTCAGGGGGACACCATTGCCTTCGGCAGATAGCCCCGCGACCTTGACGCCGGATGCAAGGTCTCGTACACGCGTCCGCACGCAAAATGCGGGATTCGGCCCGTCCCACGGGGGAATCTCGCGCGCGGCGTGCCTTCGAGGCCGCCCTCCCCCGGCCTCCTCCTCTCAAGTGCGCGCAGTGAGGCCCCCGGCAGCGCGCCAGCCTCTTCATCTAGCATCCTCGCCCTGATGGCAGAGGCCTCCGAAGCGCCAGAGACGAGCAGCGCCGACGTTGTGACGATGGACAAGATCGTGGCGCTCTGCAAGCGCCGCGGGTTCGTCTTCCCGTCCTCGGAGATCTACGGCGGCGTCGGCTCGACCTACGACTACGGCCACTACGGCGTGCTGCTGAAGAACAACGTCAAGGCCGAGTGGTGGCGGGCGATGCTCCAGGAGCGCGACGACATCGTCGCGATCGACTCCGCGATCCTCCAGCACCCTCGCGTCTGGGAGGCCTCAGGGCACCTCGAAGGCTTCACGGACCCGCTGGTCGACTGCCGCACCTGCAAGCAGCGCTTCCGCGCGGATCACCTCGGCGAGCTCGCGTGCGGGCGCAAACCCTCCAAGCACCCCGGCGAGACCGAGGAGTGCGACCTGACAGCGGCGCGCGACTTCAACCTCATGTTCGAGACGACGATCGGGCCGGTCAAGGAGTCCGGCTCGACCGCGTATCTGCGTCCCGAGACCGCTCAGGGCATCTTCATCAACTTCAAGAACGTGCTCCAGTTCTCGCGCAAGAAACCACCGTTCGGCATCGCGCAGATCGGCAAGTCCTTCCGCAACGAGATCACGCC
>DATNGC010000118.1:0-20957 GCA_035606075.1 Elusimicrobiota bacterium | reverse complement strand
AGTCGGCGAGGGAGCCGAGCGTGCCGATGCTGTTCCTCAGGTAATGGATGAGGTACGACCACTCCGACGACTGATGTTCCTTCGCCATCGAGCGTCCATTATACTACGCTGTCGCGGATGACCGCTTACATCTATCGCATCGTGACGGAAGCCGAATGGGAAGCGGCGCGGGCCCGCGGCGTCTACGAGGGCTCGGAGCACGACCGCCGCGACGGCTTCATCCATTTCTCGACGGCCGGGCAGCTCCGCGAGACGGCCGAGAAGCACTACGCGGGGCGCTCCGGACTGCTGCTTCTCACCGTGGAGGTCGCGGCGCTGACGGCGCCGCTGAAATGGGAGGTCTCGCGCGGCGGCGCGCTGTTCCCGCACCTGTACGGCCCGCTGCCGACGGCGGCCGTGCGCGGCGCGGAGGCGTTCTCGGTCTAGTCGAACCGGCCCGTCCGGCGGGCGCGGGACAGGCGGCGCATCAGGGCGCGCAGGACCGGCTCGAGTCCCGTGCGCCGCCCGGTCAGCGCCTTGAGGCTCGTGGCGCGCTTGAGCGGCGGGTCGTTGTCCACGTTGACGCCGACGCCGACAACGAGCCAGTCCAGCCGCGAGGAATCGCCGGAGGCCTCGCAGAGGATGCCGCAGATCTTGCGGAACTTCCCGTCGGCGCCGCGCGCGAGCACGTCGTTGGGCGGCTTGACCGCGGGCTCGCGGACGCCGAGCTCGCGCAGGGCGGCCGCGGCTGCCGCGCCGCAGGCGAGCGAGAGCTCGCCGAGCCGCTCCGGCGCGAACTTCGGGCGGATCAGCCAAGAGACGTACAGTCCGCCGGGGGAGGAGCGCCAGCGGCGGCCCATGCGGCCTTTGCCTTTCGTTTGCGCCAGCGCCCACACGAGCGTGCCGTCCGGCGCGCCCTCGCCGGCGAGGCGGCGCGCGACGAGCTGGGTGGAGTCGGTCTCTTCCAGGCGCACGAGCTTCCGGACGCCGGACAGCTTCACGCGAGGTCGAGTCCGAGGTCCAGCGCGGGAGCGCTGTGCGTGATGCGCCCCACCGAGATGCGGTCGGATCCCAGCCGCGCGAGCGCGCGCACGTTCTTGAGGTTCACGCCGCCGGAGATCTCGAGCTTCACGCGGGGCGCGAGGCGCCGCAGGCGCGCGATTTCGCGGCGCAGGACCGCCGGCGGCATGTTGTCGAGGAGGAGCACTTCGGGCTTGAGCGCGAGCGCGCGCGTCGCCTGCGCGGGCGTGTCGCACTCGACGATCAGGGGCACGCCCGGGCGCGCGCGGCGCAGTTCCCGGGCGCCTTCGGCGAGGCGCTTGCCGAGATAGTGATTGTCCTTCACCATCGCGGCGTCGTAGAGGCCCATGCGGAGGTTGACGCCGCCGCCGCAGACGACGGCGTATTTGTCGAGGGCTCGCCAACCGGGAAGCGTTTTGCGAGTGTCGAGGATGCGCGCGCGCGTGCCGCGCACGAGGTCGGCGTAGCGGCGGGTCAGCGTCGCGACGCCGGACATGCGCTGGAGGAAGTTGAGCGCGGTTCGCTCGGCCGTGAGCAGGCCGCGGCCGCCGGAGACCTCGAGCACGGCCTGTCCGGGCCGGACGCGGGCGCCGTCGCGGACCAGCGCGCGCACGCACGCGCCGCGGTCGCAGGCGCGGAACGCCGCCGCGGCGACGTCGAGCCCGCTGATCACGCCGGCCTCGCGGCTGACGACGCGGGCCTTGAAGCGCGCGGACGCGGGGACGAAGAACCGCGTGGTGATGTCTCCGCCCGAGCCCAAGTCCTCGCGCAGGGCGGCGCGCAGGAGGGCCCGATACGCGGAGGGCGGGAGTCTCTTCACGAGGTCATCTTAGCTCTTAGTGGTAGAATGCGTCCATGACGCAGGAGGAGCTCGCCGAGAAAGTCCGCCGCGACGGCTACGCGTTCGCGCGCGCGGCCGACGTGCGAGCGGCGCTCGCGGGGCCCGGCTGGGCGGAGTTCGCGGCGAGTTGGGACGACCTGCGTCCGGACGAGTTCATGGCCGACGGCGGCCGCGACCGGCGCCGGCGCCACGCGGTGTTCAGCGCCGGCCCCGGCGCGCCGCGGCTCGAGCCGCGCCAGCCGCACTACCAGAGCCGCGACTACAACCCGCTCAACGGCGGCGTCGAGCGCTGGTTCGAACCGATCGACCCGGAGATCGTCTCCGGTCCCGCGCTGGCGCGCGTGCTCGGCTTCGGCCGCGGGCTGTTCGACCGTCTGCGCCCGAGCGCCGCATGGAAGATCGAGCTGCACCAGTTCCGCATCGAGGCGAGAGCGGGCGTGCCGGGCCGCCCGACTCCCGAGGGAGTCCACCGCGACGGCGTCGATTTTGCGCTCGTCCTTCTCATCCGCCGCGAGAACGTGGCGAGCGGCACGACGACGATCCACGATCTCGCGGGCAAGAGGCTGGGGAGCTTCACTCTGACCGAGCCCTTCGACGCGGCCATCGTGGACGACGCGCGCGTCGCGCACGGCGTGACGCCGGTCGCGCCGATCGACCCGTCGCGCCCCGCTTATCGCGACGTCCTCGTCGCGACGTTCATCGAGAAGCCGTCGTCGTCTCGGAACGGGAAGTAGCCGTAGCGCCGCTCGTAGCGGCGGCCCCAGTCGGCGAGCAGGCTTCGGTTGAAGGGAACGAACCCGCAGGGACCGGCGTGGGCTTCGTCGCTGTACTGATACCAGCCGGGGCCCATGCTGATGTGGCAGGCGCGGCACGAGTCGTAGCCGAGGCGCGTCCAGCGGAAGCGGCCGAAGCCGTCGGGCATCGGCAGCTCGACCGTTTCCGGCGCCTGGTCCGCGCGGGGGCGATAGAGACTCGCGGAACCGCCGTCGTCCGCCGGCCGGTAGATGCCGAAAGCCCACGCGCCGGTGTGATCGTCGGCGTCGTCCTCCATCTTCTGCTCCAAACGGAGCTCGACGAGCCGGTGCGACGGCTTCAGGAAGATCCGGTGGATCAGGCGCGTTCCCCGCGGGTAGCGCCACGCCGTGTAGAGGGTGCCGTCGGGCGCGCGCGCGAGCGCTCGATGGATCACGGCCTGGTCCGGCAGACGGGCCCACTCCTCGTCGTCGACCGCGTCCTGCAGCTTCACTCCGGCCTGCTCGAGGCCGTCGACGTCGGCGACCAGGCTCTCGCCGGGGACGCGCGGCGAGAGCACGAAGCCGTCGTCCTCGGGCAAGGCGGCCGAGACCGTCTCGGGCAGTCCCGCGTAAGGCGGGAGCTCGTGCGCGCCGGGGCGCTTGGCCCAGCGCTCGCCGTCGGCGTCGATGCGCTCGCGGATGAGCCGCTTGAGCGGCATCGCCTCGGGGACGATGTCCGGAGCGAGGACGCCGCTCGCCGTCTGTCCCCAGGACAGGACCGCGCCGAGGACGGCGCAGGAGGCGAGAAGGAACGTCCTCATCGTCCGCTCAGCGCTTGGGCTTCGGCGCCGGCTTGGCCGGCACGGGAGTCGCGGCCGCGGCGGCGGGCGCCGCGGTGCCGCCGTCGGGGGAGGCTTCGGCCTGCAAGGCCAGCTTCTGGAGCAGGACCTTGTCGGCCGACGCGGCCAGGTCCCACAGGACGTCGAAGTGCGCCTGCATGTACGCGGCGTGGAAGCCCTGCCAGAACTCCTGGTTCTCGAAGTTGTTCTTCAAGGCGTTCAGGCTGATGTTCAGCGAGTCGCCCATCTTGGCCAGCGCGTCGGCCATCGCGCCGTCGAAGATCATGACCTTCTCGTGCATGAACGAGCCGTGGCTCCACGGCTGCTGGTGCAGGACGACGTCCGGGCCGACGATGGTCTTCAGGATCATGCCCTTGTCGAGCAGCGGCTCGAGGATCTTGCCCGCGTGGCCGGCCTGGCTCTGGTCGGCGATCATGCGCACGGGGATGCCCTTCTCGAGCAGCGACTCGATGACCGCCGACATATTCGGCGTCGGGAAAGGGCTGAACATCAGGATGTCGAGCGTCTTTTGGACGAGGTTCTCCGCCTTCACCAGCCAGTCCTCGGTGCCGCCGTTGGGCGAGCCGGTGACCTTGGGGAACGGGACGCCGTGATAGACGATCGCGCGGCTCGCGTCGGTCGGGATGGGATCGCTCGGGTCGAACGTGGGCTCCAAGGGCTGCAGGTTCGGCGAGTAGGGCCGCGCGCGGCGGTAGATCCACGCGTGATAGGCCTTGTAGAACGAGAGGCGGTCGGCGTCGTCGGAGAAGATGACGTTCTCCCAGTGCTTGTTCTGGGAGTTGTCCGAGTAGTTGAACGAGCCGGCCTCGAGGAATTCCTTCCCGTCGGCGCCGGTGAACACGGTGAACTTGTTGTGGTTGATGCCGAAGGAGCCCAGCCCCTTCAGGATGCGCAGCTCCAGGTTCGGGCCGAGGTTGGCGACGATGAGCTTCATGGCCGGCGACTGCGACGGCAGGGGCTTGCCGGTCTTCTTGGCCATGTCGATGTTTTCCTGCATGCGCTGCGGGAACCAGTTGCTGTAGTCGCCGACGATCACCTGCTTCTGTCCCTTCTTGGCGGCGGCCACGATGGACTGAGCCATGGACATGTCGTCGAAGTTGTACATCGCGATGATCGCGCTCTTGCTCTGGTCGTGCGCGGCCGTCCAGAGCTTGAAGACGTCGTCGCCGATCGTCGGCATGGCCAGGATGGGGAAGCTCGCGGCGCCGAACGAGACCTGCGGGCGCGCCGACGGGTCGGCGATCGCCTTGGCGGCGGCTTCCGCCCAGGTGCTTCCGGAGGCGCCGGGGCCGGCGCGGACCGGCGCGGCGGGCTCGGACGGCGAGGGGATCGCGCCGGCCTCGGCCTTGCCCCAATCCATGAACGCGCGGAATGTCGCGACGAGGTCGGCGGGAAGGACGTTCTCGGGATGCGCGATCGCCTGCTGGACGAGCGAGGCGTTCGCTTTGCGGCCGGCCTCGACCTTCGCGGCGAAAGCGGGGTCCTTCTTGGCGGCGGCGTCGAGCTTCGCGGCGGCCTTCTCGATGCGCTCGGCGGCGGCGGCGGGGATGTCGGTCGCGGCGAGGCGCGCGGGCACTTCGGCCGCGGGCGCCGCGAGGACGGCGAGCACGGCGGTCGCGGCGGCCTTCTGCTCGGGGTTCTTGATCGCCTGATACGACGAGCGGATCGACTCGAGAGACGAGAGCGTGAGCGCGGCGCTGCGCAGGGAGAGGACGCTCGCGGTCTGCGTCACCTGCGCTCCGACGGCGGCGCCGAACGCGGCGGTGACGGCGGAGGGCGGCAGCGCGGCGGGCCCGGCGACGAACGCGGCGAGAGCGGATTGGGCGGCGAAAGCCAGGACGAGCAGCGCGCGGAGCGTTTTTCTCATCCGTATAGTATGGAAGAGATGGCGTTTTAAAGGATGGGCCCGTGAGCCCGCGCGGCGGCGGCTTATGGCCTAGGCTGTTGGGCCTTATGGCCGTAGCGGGCCTGGAGCCGAAGGGTCTTGGAGGTCGCCAGGGCGGCGACGAGGTTCTGGGTTGTATAAAGAAGATACATCGCGAACAGAGAGGCCGCGCCGGCCTTGATGCCGATCAGCGCGAACGCGACGTGGCCCGCGCCGGAGAGGACGAGGATCAGCGCCGCCAGCGCGACGAACGCGGCCGCGTCGCCCATCGCTCGGCGGGTCAGAGTCTTCCCTCGCAGCGAGATCTTCTCCGGCAGGAACGACCACGAGGCGTGGAGCAGGCGCGACAAGACGGAGCGCGTCGCGAGCCAGCAGACCCCGGCGAACGCGGCGCCGGCCGCGAGCGTGAGCCAGACGGGAGCGGAGACGAGCGAGAGCATCGTCGCGAAGGACCAGACCCAGATGACCTTCGTGCCCAGGTAAGCCCACATCATGCCGGCCGAGGAGTCCCCGGCGGAATGCTCGACCGCCATCTTCCTCAGCTGGGCGTACATCATGTACGTGAAGCCGAAGCCGGAGAGGATCTGGAACGGGACGAGCAGGGAGCTCATCAGCGCGACGCCGGGGATCGCGGCCATGAGCAGCGGCCCGATCAGCGCCGAGAGCGCGGTGAACGCGAGCACGACGCCGCCGGTCTCGAGCAGCGCCCGCGTCTTCGATAGGGACTTGCCTCCCGGCGCGTGCCCGTAGCGCGCGACGAGAGCCAGCATCGCGGCGAACCCGGCGGTCTGCGCCAGGTTGCGGTACATCATCAGGTCCTTGCCGTCGAACGCGAAGCACAGCGTCGTCGCGAGGGCCGAGAGCAGCCCGACCGTGGTCATGGAGGTGGAGACCTCGGCCGAGCGCCTCGAGAGGATGCGGTGGATCTGCGGCACCGTGAACATGAACGCGAGCGGGTTCGCGATCCAGTAGGAGGCCTGCCCGAGGAAGTGGACGGCCGCCATCGCCAAGTGCGGCGCGGCGGCGCCGAGGACGACGGTCCCGGCCGCGGCGACGGGAAGAGCGACGTTGAGGACGCGCCCCGCGCGTCGGAACAGGGGCGCCGGACGGAAAGGGGAACGAGGCGCGCCGGGGGCGCGCTCCGGCCCCGACGCGGCGGCCGAACGGGTCGCCGCGCGGCCGTCGAACAGCGCGTCGAGCGGGAGCGGGGCGCTTTCGGCTCTCTCCCCATTCAGGGGGAGAGAAGTCCGTTCTTCGGCGAACGTCCGGACCGAGGCGGCGATCGGATGAGAATCGGGCGCCGGAGCGAGCGCGGCCGGCGCCGCGGCTTCGAGGGCCGGCGCGGCCGCCGCGATCGGAGCGGGCGCCGCGGCGGGGGCGGAAACGAGAGCCGGGGCGGCCGAGGCGGAGATCGACGGCGCGGCCGCGGACGGCGCGAAAGGAGCGGCGAGGACGGGCGCGCCGTTCAAGGACGCGGCGAAGGCCGGCGCGGAAAGCGCCGGCGCGAAAGCTCCCGCACGGCCGGAGACGGGAAGGCCCGCCGGCGTCCCGATTCCCGCTTCGGCGGGAACGGCGCGAATTTGCGCCGCGGCGGGCGAGGAGAGGACGAGGCCGAGAAGCAGGACCGACGCGCGCCGGGCGATCACGGGTCAAGGATAGCCCGTTGGTCCCCTCAAAAAGATGGGCCGCGCGGTCCGCGACGCGGTGCCATGCGGCCTACGTTTTTTTGGGACCGAGGCTCCTGTCGACGGCGCCGCGCCGCGCCTTGATCAGAACGTGAACTCGAGTCCGAGCTCGGGGTAGATCAGGTCCCGGTCGAGGTTCACGTTGGGCGAATCCTGAAAGCGGTGCTCGAAGGCGAGCCCGCCGGTCAGGTAGGCGCGTCCCGAGAGCGGGAACACGAGGCCGCCGCGCAGCCCCATCGAGTCGATCGGACCCGAGAGGCTCGCGTACGACGTCCTCCGGTAGAAGACCCCGGCGTAGGGCTTGTAATGCCACGGCGAGTCGAGGAACACGCAGCGCGCGTAAGGGCTCATGTTGTAGATCTGCGGCCGCGAGCCGAGCCACGCCTCGCCGGTGACGCCCGCGCTGAGGCCGTCGCGGAGGTAATAGCCGCCGCCGAGCGCGAGGATCAGGTAGCTGCGGTCGTCGTCGAGTCCGTAGCCGCCGCCGGCGAGCACTTCGACCCGTCCGCGTTGGAACAGCGGCGCGATGTCGGCCGCGGAGTCCTGCGCGCGGGCGAGTCCGGAGGCGAGCAGAAGAGCGGCGCACAGGATCGTCTTCATGAAGCGGGGAAGAAGCGCTCGTGCAGGCCGCGCACGGCGCGCTCGACGTCCGCGTCGTCGACGACGAAGGCCACGTTGTTCTTCGACGCGCCCTGCGAGATCATGCGCACGTTGACGCCCGCGGCCTTGACCGCGGAGAACACGTCGGCCGCGACGCCGGGCATGGACTGGATGCCGTCGCCGACGGCGCAGATCACGGCCTGGCCGCGCTCGACGGTCATCTCGAACTCGGGAGCCAGCTCGGCGACGGCCCGGTCCACGTTCTTCTCGCTGCCGGTCGTCGCGGACACCGAGACCTCCGAGGTCGCGATCATGTCCACGTCGATCTCGTGCCGCGCGAACGCGGCGAAGATGCGGGCCAAGAAGCCGGGGCCGGACGTCATCCGCGGGCTCGACGCGCTGACGATCAGCTGGCGGCGCTTGAAGGCGATGGACTTGAGGATCGGCGCGCCGCTCGCGGCCTTCGGCGGGCGGGCCACGATGGCGGTGCCCGGATGCTCGGGCTTGAACGTGTTCAGCACCCGCACGGGGATGTTCTTGGCCATCGCGGGCACCAAGGTGTGAGGATGGAGGACCTTGCCGCCGTAGTAGGCGAGCTCGCAGGCCTCGGCGAAGCTCAAGGTGCCCAGCGGGCGCGCGGCGGGGACCAGCCGCGGGTCGGCGGTCATGATGCCGTCCGTGTCGGACCAGATCTCGATCTCCGCCGCGCCGAGCGCGGCGCCCAATATCGTCGCCGAGTAGTCGCTGCCGTTGCGGCCCAGCGTGGTGATCTCGCCGGCCTTCGTGCGGCCGACGAAGCCCGTCACGACCGGCAGTTCGCGGACTCCCGAGAAAAAGCGCTTCAGCTCACCCTCGGCCTCGGGCAAGGGCGCCGCGGACCCGAATCGTTCGTCCGTGAGCAGCCCGGCCTCGAACGCGTCCACCGGCCGGGCGGGGATTCCCGCTTTCGTGAACGCCGCCGCGATGAGCCGCGCCGAGAGCCGCTCGCCGAAGCTCGCGACGCGGTCGAGCGTGCGCGGCGTCAGCTCTTTCAAGAGCGAGATGCCGCGCGCGAGAGCGGCCAGCTCCTCGAAGAGGGGCTCGAGAGGCTTCGAGTCCACGCCGAGCTCGGCGGCCGCCTCGCGGTGGCGCCCCGCGATCTCGTCGAGACGCGAGACGTTCCCGGTCAGCGACTCGCGCGCCAGCGCGAGCAGGTCGTCGGTGGTCCCGCGGAACGCGGACACGACCAGGACGGGCTTGCGGCCCAGGCGGCCGCGCACGATCCCGGCCACGCGCGCGATCTTCTCCGCGCCCGCCACGCTGGAGCCGCCGAACTTCATGACGATCATGCGGATATTCTAGGATATGCGCCTATGAAACGAATCGCACTCGCCGCCACGATCGCTTCGCTCTCGACGCTACTGGCCGCCGCGCCCGCGTCCGCCAACGCGACTTGGCGCTTCGCGGTGTCCGGCGACTCGCGCAACTGCGGCGACGTCGTGATGCCCGCCATCGCGGCCGGGGCGCGCAAGGACGGCGCGAGGTTCTACTGGCACCTAGGCGACCTGCGCGCGACCTACACGTTCGACCAGGACATGCTCGCCGAGCGAGGAGGGAAGCTGAACGTCGCCGGCTATCTGAAGGACGAGTGGAGCGACTTCATCGAGAACCAGATCGCCCCGTTCGGCGACATGCCGTTCTTCGTCGGCATCGGCAACCACGAGACGATCCCGCCGAAGACGCGCGACCAGTACGAGCTCCAGTTCGCCGACTGGCTCGACTCTCCGGTCCTGCGCGCCCAGCGCCTCGCGGACGACCCGAAGGATCACCGCGTGAAGGCGTACTACCGCTGGAAGCAGGGCGGCGTCGACTTCATCACGCTCGACAACGCGACCGAGGAGCAGTTCGACGACGCGCAGGTCGCCTGGCTCGAGAACGTCCTCGAGCGCGACCGCGCCGATCGCTCGGTGCGCGGCGTCGTCGTCGGCATGCACCGCGCGCTCCCGAACAGCTTCTCCTGCGGGCACAGCATGAACGAGTCGGCGCAGGGCGTCGCGAGCGGCCGCCGGGTCTACCGGGACCTGCTGCAGTGGCGCAAGGAGACCGGCAAGCCCGTCTCCGTCGTCGCGAGCCACTCGCACTTCGTCATGAGCGACCTCTACGACACGCCGTACTGGAACGACGCGGCCGCGGGCGACCGCGGCGTCCTGCCAGGCTGGATCGCGGGCACGGCGGGCGCGGTGCGATACGCGCTGCCGGACGGCGTCCCGTCCAAGGTCTTCGCGAAGACGGCCGTGTACGGCTATCTGCTGGGCGAAGTGGGCGCCGACGGCAAGACGAGCTTCTCGTTCCGCGAGGTGAAGCGGAGCGACGTGCCGGAGGAGGTCGTCTCGAAGTTCGGCGCGAAGGCCGTCGACGAGTGCTTCACGGGCAACCAGGACATGAGCGCGGCGCCCGAGCTGCCCGCGTCGTGCTCGGACCGCTGACCGGGACGCGAGGCGCGAAAAGAAGAAGGCCCGGCGCGCGAGCGCCGGGCCTTCTTTTTCCGGATCGAGGCTTCAGTGCTTCTTGCGGCAGGACGGCGGGAGGTCGGCGTGGTGCTGCATCATGCACTGCATCATCTCGGGCGTGCCGGGCTGGGCGTCGGGGCAGAGCTTCTGCACGGCGGCCATGCAGTCGCCGTGGTCGCCGCTCATGCCGTTCTTGATCCCCTTGAACTTGGCCTGGCAGGACGGCGCGAGCTCGTCGTAGTGCCCGTTCATGCACGACGCGAACTTCGCGCCGTCGCTGATCGTCAGGCCGGGGCAGAACTTCTTGGCGTCCGAGACGCAGACGTCGTCGCCGGGCTTATGGCCTTCCTTCATGCGCTTGTCGCCGTACTCGCGGCAGGCGGGCGTGAGCTCCGAGCGGTGCTCCTTCATGCACGCCGAGAACTCCGGCGTGCCGGGCCACTTCCCGGGGCAGAACTTCTTGACGTCGTCCATGCACGGGCTCTTCTTGATCAGGTCGGCGTGGGCGGCGTCGCCGGCCTTCCTCTGGCTCTGGCCCATGCAGGCGGCGGACGCCTCGGTCGAGTGCGCCTTCATGCAGTCCTTGAATCCGGGCGTGCCCATCGGGGCGTCGGGGCAGAGCTTGGCGATCTGCTGCATCATGCAGTTGTCGCCCATGTTGGGCGCCTGCGCGAACGCGGGGGCGGCGAAGGCGGCGAGAGCGGCGAGCGAAGCGAGGAACGTTCTCATTCGGGGTCTCCTTGATCCGGCGCCGTACCCACTGGCGGCGAATGCGCAATTTAAGCACAATAGAAAAACCATGAAAACCCTGCTCGCCGGCCTCGTCCTCGCTCTGCCTCTCGCCGCTCGCGCCGATTCCAGCGACGGCCAAGTCGACATCGACGCCATGGAGGCGCAGTACAAGAACATGCCCGGCGGCGACGTGATCGTCAAGCAGATGGAGGCGCACCGCAAGGAGATCGAGGCCGGAAACAAGAAGGCCGCGGCCGAGCGCAAGAAATCCATGGCCGACGCCGGCGTCGACGAGTCGGCGCCGCTGAAGCCGCTCGGCGACCTGCTGGCCATGGTTCCCGAGCCGCCGAAGGACGCGGCCGAGGCGGTCAAGCGCGAGGGAAAAGTCGTCGACCCGGCGCGCGGCGGCAAGACGCGCCATGACGGGGACGTGAAGAGCGAGAGCGCGGCCAAGGAGCTCATGCGGCAGATGTTCGCCGCGGCCCGCCATCCGCTCGCGAGCAACTTCAAGGCCGGGATCATCACGCCTGAGCAGCGCGACGCGCTCAAGACCGCTCAGGAGCTCTCCGGGAAGATCTCGAAGGAGACGACCGACGCCGTGTCGCGCCTGGGCCGAGCCGGCGTGGACGCGCAGAACGACCTGTCGCGGAAGCTCGGCGCGATCAGCGAGAAGTGGAGGAAGCCGATCGGCGACGCCTGCCCCGACGCCGAGGGCGTCGCCCCGAAGGACACGGTGAACTGCAAGCCGACGATCGCCAAGCGAAACGCCGAGCTCCGCGCCGCGCGGGAGGCCTATCTGAAGAAGATCGCTCCGATCGCGCGGGAGTGGCGCGGCCTCGGCAAGAGCGCCGTCGCCGACGGGGCGGCGATGCACGCCGCTCTGAAAAAGGGCTACGGCGACGAGACCAAGGCCATCGGCTACGGCCAGTACGCGACTCAGGCCGACGGGAGCGTGCGACAGATCGCCGCCGCCCTGCTCGGGCTCAACGACGACGCCGTCAACCGCGCCTCCGAGAAGGACCCGGCCGGCTACTAGCCGTTCAGGCGCCGGCCTGAGCCTGGCTCGGCAGCGCTTTCCACGCCTTCTCGGCGCGGGGCGTCAGCGAGTCCATGTGCTTCAGGAAGAGCGTGATCTGCCACATTTGCGTCTCGCTCAGCGCGGCGCGGTAGGACGGCATCCCGGTCATGCGGATGCCGTGATAGATCTTCCAGTAAGTCTCGCCCTCCTCGTCGTCGGTCACGCCGTGCTTGGCCAGTTGCGGCGCGTGCTGATATAGGCCCTTGGCGACGTTCGACGCCGCGCCGTCGGCCGCGCCGTGGCACACCGCGCAGTTGGCGGCGTACAGCTTGACCCCCGCGATCAGATTCTCGTCGTTGAGCGCGACCGGGTTCGGCGTCCGGATCATCTCGCGGTCGATCGTGGCCTTGAGCGACATCCGCGCCGCCCACTTCTCGAGCGCCGGCGGTTTCGCGTCGGCGTTGGCCGGGAACTGTCCGGTGGCGAGGAAGGCGTAGGCGCCGAGCAGGCCGAGGCCGAGGACGACGGCGATCCCGGCGAAGAAGCCTTTGATCATGACGGGACTGTAGCCGTCATGCGGGCCGTTCGTCAAGACGCCCCTTCAGTTCGAGGGCGCGAACCGGCTCGGGTCGATGCTCATTCCCTGGACCCGCTCCGCGGCCTTGCGCTGGGCTTCGAGCTCCGCCGCCGCCGCCTTGGCGCCGCGGTCCGCCCGGGCGCTCAGGCACCCGTGGCCGTCGTCGCAGCCGCTCTCGCCGAGCGCCTTCGCCCAGAGGTCGGCGTTCTTGAAGGACTGCGCCCGGGCGTCGCGGCCGGGATCGCTCCCGTTCGACGACTTGACCCCCATCCTCGGAAGGGTCGCGAAGGCGAAGTCGTCGGCCTCCTTCTCGACGGGCTGGACGCACGTCTTCTGATATTCCGCTCCCTTCGCCTGAGTGAACTGGGCCATCGCCTTGTCGATCGTCACGTCGGCGGGCAGGACCGTGCTCGGGTCGTTCACCCAAGAGGTGAACATCTTCTTGCGGCAGGCGAGGACGCGGTCGAAATGGCTCTTCCCGTCGTCTCCCGGCTTGATGTGCCGCATCTCGTGGAGCATGAACGTCGCGAGCTGGGCCTGGTCGCATACGATCTCGAACAGCCCGTAGCCGTAGACGACGGAGTCCGTCGGCAGCGTCTGGCCGCCGCCGACGGGGGTCCCCTTCGGCAGCGCGGAGATCGGCGAGCCGTCGATGCTCCGGACCTTGACTTGGATGAGCCGGACCTCCTGCGTCAGGCCGGCGGCCTCCTTGGCCTTGTCGAAGACCTGCTTGACGTACAAGTCGTAGTTGGGCCCCCAGTTGGCGCTCTGTCCGCCGCCGGCGTTCGAGGGACAGCTGGGGGCGGCGTTCTGGGCGCGGGCGGGGAGGGAGGCGGCGAGCGAGGCGAGGACCAGGAAGAGGGAGAGGGGCTTCATGGGATTCTCCTGCGTTCCCTTACGGTAAGCCCCGCCCCTTGAATTGTCAAGGGGTCGTCGACCCCGGCAGGCTCCTAAATCCCGAGGGAGGACAGCTCCCGGCAGATCTCGGCGACGGCCGCGACGAGCCTCGGGTGGGTGCTCTCCAGCTCGGCGGCCGCGTCGGCGAGGCCGTCCGAGGCGAGCTTCACGCGCTTGGCCGACCGGGGCTTGCGCGCGGCCTCGTGCGCGGCCGCGTCGGCGAAGCCCTCGACGCTGCGCGCCTTCGCGGCGTGCGCGGCCTCGAGCTTCTTGAGTTCGGCCTTCAGGGCCTTGATCTTGGCGAGCGTGTCGTCGAGCATGGGGGACCTCTCTTTCCGCGCATTCTATATAATGTGCCGCGCGGCGCAAGGCCGCAATCGCTCTCTCCCCGCGCTGACCGCCGCGATTTGACGGGTTCTTGAGCCCGCGTTGCGCTCCGTCAGAAGCGGCGCGCCTACCCTCTGTGGGACGGTCTTCGCGAGGACCAGGGGGGATCATGACCATCAAAAAGACCGACAATCCGTTCGCGGGGCTGGAGAGCGGCGTCTCCGGGGCCATCCTCGGCGCCGGCCGCGGCGCGAAGGCCGTCGTGGACTCCGTCGCCGGCGTGCTCACGGGCGCATTGAAGGGCTCGACCGCGGCGCACGCGGCGCTCCTCGACGAGGCGCGCTCCTTGGCGGACTCGGCCGTGCGCGGCGCGGCGAAGGTCGGCGCCGACGTCGGCACCGTCGGCCGCGGCTTCCTGCTCGGCGCCTTGCGCGGCAGCGGGCTCGACGGCGAGCCGGCCCTGCACGCCGCCGGCCAGGGCGCCGGCGCCTTCATGACCAGCGTCCTCTCCGCCGGCGGCGACCCGTCCGCGGCCGCCGCCGCGGCGACCGGCCTCGTCGAGGGCGCCATGGTCTGGGCGGGCGAGGTCGGCCAGGACGCGGCGCGAGCCGCGTGCGCGGTCGGGCAGGCCGCCGTCGACGCGGCCTACGAGGCGGACGCGCGCGTCGGACAGAAGGTTCGCGACGCCCTGCGGGTCCCGATCGCGGGGGTCACGATCGTACTGACGGAGCCGCGGACCGAGAAGAAGCAGCCGTGATCAGCGCTTGCGGGCGCGCGGCTTCGTCGCGGACATGCCCTTGAGCTCGTAGAGCTGGTCGCGCAGGAGCACGGCCTGCTCGAAGTCCAGCGCCTCGGCCGCGGCCTTCATGCGCGCCTCGACCTCGGCGACGATGGTCGGCAGGTCCTTCGCGTTGAGCGGGCGCTCCGCGTCGCGCAGCAGCATGAGGCCCTCGCGCTTCGCGGCCGACTGGAACTCCTCGAGCTCCTCGACGGCCTTCACGATGGTCTTGGGCTTGATGCCGTGCTCGGCGTTGTAGGCGAGCTGCTTGGTCCGGCGCCGGGACATCTCGTCGAGCGCCCGCTTCATCGAGCCGGTCTCCGTGTCCGCGTACAAGATGACCTGGCCGCCGACGTTCCTCGCGGCCCGTCCGGAGATCTGGATCAAGGTCGTCTCCGAGCGCAGGAATCCCTCGTGGTCCGCCCCGAGAATGGCGACGAGCGAGACCTCGGGGAGGTCCAAGCCCTCGCGCAGGAGGTTGATGCCGACGAGCACGTCGAAGGCGCCGGCGCGCAGGTCCTGCAGGATCGCGATGCGCTCCAGGCTGTCGATGTCGGAGTGCAGGTATCGCGCCTTGACTCCTTTCGTCAACAGCCAGGAAGTCAGGTCCTCGGCCGTGCGCTTGGTCAAGGTCGTGATCAGCGCGCGCTCCTTCTTGCCGGCGCGGTCCTTGAGGCGGACGAGGAGGTCCTCGAGCTGGCCTTCGCTGGGCCGGATGATCGTCTCGGGATCGATGAGGCCCGTCGGGCGCACGACCATCTCGACGATCTCGCCCTGGGTCTTCGCCAGCTCGTAGCTGCCCGGCGTCGCGGACACGAAGATCGTCTGTCCCGTCAGCGCCTCCCACTCCGCGAACTTGAGCGGGCGGTTGTCGAGCGCCGACGGCAGGCGCCAGCCGAAGTCGACGAGCGTCTGCTTGCGCGCGCGGTCGCCCTCGTACATGCCGCCGATCTGCGGCACCGCGACGTGCGACTCGTCGACGACGAGCAGGTAGTCCTCGGGGAAGAAGTCGATGAGGCAGCTCGGGCGCTCGCCGGGCGCGCGGCCCGACAGGGGGCGCGAGTAGTTCTCGATGCCGTTGCAGAAGCCGAGCTCGCGCAGCATCTCCATGTCGTAGCGCGTCCTCTGCTCCAGGCGCTGGGCCTCGAGCAGCTTGCCCTGCGACTTGAACCACGCCAGGCGCTCCTTGAGCTCGGACTCGATCGCGCCGAGCGCGCGCTCGCGCTCCGGCCCGCCGGTCACGAAGTGCTTGGCCGGATAGATCCACTCCCGCGTCAGGTCCTTGAGCTTGAGGCCGGTGAGCGGGTCGAACTCGGCGAGCGCCGCGACGCCGTCGTCGCCGAGGGTCACGCGCACGGCGGTCTCCATGTAGGCCGGGAAGACGTCCACGACGCCGCCCTTCATGCGGAACTTGCCGCGCACGAACTCCGTCTCGTTGCGCTCGTAGTGCACGTCGACCAGGCGGGCGGCCAGCTCGTCGCGCCCGACCTTCCAGCCGACCTCGAGCGGCACGGCGCGCTTCTCGTACTCGTTGGGCGAGCCGATGTTGTAGATGCAGGAGACCGAGGCCACGACGATCACGTCGCGCCGCGCCATCAGCGAGCTCGTCGCCTTGAGGCGCAGGCGGTCGATGCGGTCGTTGACCGAGGAGTCCTTCTCGATGAAGGTGTCCGTCGAGGGGACGTAGGCCTCGGGCTGGTAGTAGTCGTAGTAGGAGATGAAGAACTCGACCGCGTTCTCGGGGAAGAAGGCCTTGAACTCGGAGTACAGCTGGGCGGCGAGGACCTTGTTGGGCGACATGACGAGCGTCGGCCGCTCCAGTTTCTGGATAACGTTCGCGACCGCGAACGTCTTGCCCGAGCCGGTCACGCCGAGCAGGGTCTGGGCCGGCGCGCCTTCCTTCAAGCGGCGGACCAGGGTGTCGATGGCCTCCGGCTGATCGCCGGCGGGCTTGAAGGGCGAGGTCAGGCGGAACAGGCTCATGGCGGCGGCGGCGTCAGCGGGCCGGGACGATGGGGGCGCCGTCGGCGCTCATCGGCGGGGGCGCGGGAGTCAGCGCCGCGGGCGCCGCCGCCGGCCTCGCGTCGGGGACGGGGCCCTTGACCTTGATCGGCGTGCGCTGGCCGTCGAGCACGTTCAGCTCGATCTTGAACCTGCTCTCGTCGCCGACGACGGTCAGCGTGTTCATGTCGACGTTCGCGGCGAGGCTCGCCTTCAGCTCCGCCGCGTCGGGCGCCACCGTGAGCAGGGAGGCGAAATCGTTGGCGTAGGTCCCGTGGGCGCGCTTGTAGGACAGCTGCAGGCCGTACATCCGGGCGATGTCCAGCGACGATTGATAGCGCTTGTGGACCATGGCCTGCTCGGGCAGGAGCATGTACATCCGCCAGGCGCCCGCGGCGGCCCCGCCGACGAGAAAGGTCGCGGCGATCATCAGCCACGTGCGCCCCTCGTTCAGCCGGCGCTTCGCGATGAATCCGGAGATGAAGCCGGGCTTTTGCGCTTCGTCCATAGCCGTCATTATGGAACGCCCGGGGGCCTCTGTCAAGCCGGGCGCCGCGGCGCGTATGGGTCTTTAGACCCATTTTCGTCTGGGCCCGCGGACCCGAATCCGGGTGCCTCGCGGCCCGGGCGCCGCCCCGGCTCGCGTGGTACCATAAGCGCATGTCGGGAATGGAGATGTACCTGCGGTTCATGCTCACCCTCACGATCGGTCTCGCGGGGGTGGGTGTCGTGCTGGTGACTCTCTTCGAGAGCATCCTGCGCGACTGGGACCCCGTCGTCGACCTGCGGCGCTGGTGGCGCGAGATCGCGCACCGGCACCCGGGCTCCCAGGTCCGGGCCGAGGACATCCTCTCCGAGCTCGAAGGGCGGCGCAACGGCCGCTTCGTGTACGCGACGCGCCCCCCGGAGCGCCCCATCGACCGGCGGCGCGAGGTCCTGCGCGACATGCGCGCGGCCGACCAGCGCGTCGCTTCCCCCGAGTACGTCGAAGCGCTATAATCGCGCGGCGTGAAGAACGCCCTCGCACTCATCACGGCCGCAGTCCTGTCGTCGGTCCTCGCCGCGTCCCTGCTCGGCCGCGCGCTGATCGCCGCGTCCTCGCCGACCTACGACGAGCCCGTCCATCTCTCCGCCGGCTTCACCGACCTCGTCGACGGCCGCTACCGCCTCAACGCCCTCGATCATCCCCCGCTGGGCGAGATGTGGGCCGCGCTGCCGCTGCTGACACGGAGGCTGGACCGGTTCTCCGCGCATCCGGCCTGGCTCGAGGGTCAGGTCTATCACTTCGGCGACCTGTTCCTCTATCATAACCGCGTCGGGCCGCGGGAACTGCTCGACCCGGCGAGGACGTGGAGCCTCGTGACGCTGACTTTGCTGGTGGCCCTGGCCCTCGTCCCCTGGGCCTGGCGCCTGGAAGGCCCCGCCGCCGGCTGGGGCGCCGCCGCCGCGCTGAGCTTCTGCGTGCCGTGGTTCTCGAACGCCGCGCTGGTCACCACCGACGCCTCGTCCTCCGCTCTCTTCTTCGCCGCCTGCTCGATCTTGGCGGGGCCCCGTCGCTCGGCCGGCGCGTGGGCGCTCGCCGGCGCCGCGACGGGCGCCGCGCTCGCCGCCAAGTTCAACATGGTGTTGCTGCTCCCCTTGATCGGGTTTGCTCTCCTCGCGGAGTCGCGCGCGGAGAAGTCTCGCCGTCCTCGAGCTCGAGACATCATCCTCGCCTTGACCGTCTCGGCTTTGGTCTTGGCCGCCGTCTATCGCTTCTCTTTCGTTTCCCTCTGGTTCGACGGTCTTGCCGCCACCTTCTCCCGCTTATCTTCGGGCCGCGCCGCTTACCTGCACGGCTCCTGGTCCTCCGAAGGCTGGTGGTGGTATTTCCCGGCGGCTTTTCTATTGAAGACTCCGCTCGCGTTGCTTCTCCTCGGCGGCCTGGGCGCCTATGCCGCCCTGCGCCGCCCGCGCGCCGAGGCCGCGTGGCTGCTGATCCCGCCCGCCGGCTACTTCGTCGCCGCGCTGACCTCGAAGACCGACATCGGCTACCGCCATCTTCTTCCCGTCTATCCTTTCGTCTGCCTGTGGGCGGGTCTCGGCGCCGCGCGGCTCTGGAAGCGGGGGCGGCCGGCTCGCGCCGCGCTCGGCGTCCTCGGCCTCTGGCTCGCCGTCTCGGTCGTCTCGAACGCGCCGCATTCGCTCGCCTACTTCAACGAGCTGGCCGGCGGCCGCGGCGAGCGCTGGCTGTCCGACTCCAACCTCGACTGGGGCCAGGACCTGCCCGCGCTGGCGCGCGAGCTCGCCGCGCGGGGAAACCCTCCCGTCTTGCTCTCGTACTTCGGGGCGGGCGATCCCGAGGCCTACGGCATCAAGTACGTCCCGCTGGGCTTCATCACGAACGTCGAGAGGACGGGGAACGCGGCGCTGGCGCCGGGCGCTCCCGTCTTCTTCGCGATCTCCGAGACCAATCTGACGGGCACCTACTTCAAGAACCACGCGCTGTTCGATTGGCTCCGGTCCCGGAGGCCCGCCGCCGTTCCCGGCGGCTCGATCGCCCTCTACGACTTGACCGACGACGCCGAGGGCCGCGTCATCCTGGGGACGATGCTCGCCGGTGAAGGGCGCGCTGGCGACGCGCGCGTCGCGCTGGTACACTCGAAGTGATGAACCTCGACCAGCGGGCGCGCGCGTGGAGAGGAGAACGGCGCCGCGCGATCATTTTGGAGACGGCCGTATTCGCCGTCTCCGGCGCGCTCGTCTTCTTCGGCGCCGTCGCGCTGCTCGATCGCTTCTCGGCCCTGCCGGCGGGCGCGCGCTGGGGCGCGCTCGCCGCGTGGTGCGCGTGGCTCGCGTGGGCGTCGGCGACGAGGCTCGTGCGGCCGTGGCGCGCGCTGGACTGGGACGCGGTGTTCGCGGAGGCCGCGCGCGCCTGGCCCGAGTCGCGCCCCCAGCTCGCGTCCGCCTGGGCCCTGCGCGAGGGTTCCGCCGGGCCGGGCACGTCGGAGGAGCTGCGGGCCGAGCACGTGGCGCGCGCCGACCGGCTGGCCGCCGGGCTCCCGGCGACGAAGCTCTTCGTCTGGACCCCGTCCTGCGGCGCGAAGCGCCTGGCCGCCGCGGCCGCCGTCGTCCTCGCGGCCAACGCGGCGTGGGGGGGCCGCGCCTCGTGGGCCCGCCTTCTGCCATGGAACGACGCGGCGCTCGCGCGCTGGGTCGACGTGTCGCCGGGCGACTCCTCCGTCGACTGGGGCGGCCCCGTGTCCGTGACGGCTCGTCCCACCGGCGAGGCGCGAGCCGCCGGAGTGCGGTCCGGGGCGCTGACGCTCGAGTCGCGCGGGGCCGACGGCGCCTGGCGCGCGCTTCCGTGGACGAGCGCCGATGAGAACGAGGCCTCGTGGAAGACCGAAAGCCTGTCGGCGCCGCTCGACTATCGCGTTCGCTGGCGCGACCTGACGGGGCGGGCCTATCGGCTCACGCCGGTGGCCCCGCCGCGCTGGAAGCGGGCCACGGCGACGGTGCGCGAGGCGCGCGGCGAGAGGAGCTTCGTCCTGGGCGAGGACGCCGCGGTGAGGGCGCGGCGCGGCGACTGGGTCGAGATCGAGGGCGAGCCGGACGGGCCGCTGAGCGCCGCGACCCTGCGCCTGTCCGCCGACGCGCCGGTCGCGCTGCGCCAGGACGGCGGCGTTTGGAAGGGCGGCTTTCCGGCGGCGGTGGACACGACGCTGACCTTCGACCTGGTCTCCGGCGAAGGCCGCCGCGATCCGTCGCCGCCCGTCTACTCGCTGACGGTGGCGGCCGACGCCCCGCCGACGGCCGAGCTGCTGTCCCCGCAGGTCCCTCTCGTGGCGTCGCCGCAGGACTCGATCACGGTGACGTGGGCGGCGCGCGACGACAGCGCGATCACGGGCGCCTCGCTCGTCGTGCGGTCGAACGGCCGCGAGCGGGCGATCGCTCTGCCGGTCCCGTCGCCGGCGCGGCCGGAGGCGCTCGGCGACTACTCCTGGAGCCTCGACGGGTTCTCGCCCGGGGCGCGCGCCGAGTTCTGGATCGAGGCGCGCGACGACGCGTCGCCGCCTCAGGTCGGCCGCTCGGAGAAGGGCTCGGTGGAGATCGTCGACGCGGCCGCGGACCACGCGGCGGCCTTGGCGGCGCGGGACGCGGCCGACATGGCGGTCGAGCGGGCGGCCGCCCGGGCGGAAGCCGCCCGCGACTGGGCGAAGAAAGGCGACCTCGCCAAGTCCGGCGAGGAGACGCAGGGCCTCAAGCAGGACTGGGCGGCGGCGAGCAAGGCGCTCGACGACTGGGCGAAGAAGTCCGCGGCCGATCCGCGCGGCGATCCCGGCCTGGCCGAGGAGGCGCAGCGCTCGGCCGAGGAGTTCTCGCAGGCGGGACAAGACGGCCTGCCCGCCGCGGAAAAGGCCTTGGCCAAGAGCGACGCCTCTTCGGCCGCGAAGGAGCAGGGCGCCCTGGCGGACCAAGCGCGCGGCGTCCAGCAGTCGATGCGGGAGGGAGCGAAGGCCCAGCAAGTGCAGGATTTCGCGGACAAGATGGA
>DATNGC010000117.1:0-7940 GCA_035606075.1 Elusimicrobiota bacterium | reverse complement strand
CGTGGTGGAATTCGTAGCGAAGGCCTTCGTCCGACACGACGGCGACCTCGAAGTAGGTCGGGTCGCCGGTCTGGGGCCACGGCTTCCAGTATTTCTCCAGCGAGCCGTCGGCGCGCGCCGCGTAGCTGTAGGCGCCCGCCTCGAGCCGGCCGGCGACCGGGGCGGAGACGCCGGCGCCCGCGTCGACGCGCAGGTCGTCGCCGCCGTGGTAATACGGGTCGCCGAACGGCTGGAACTGATTCATCACGTTGCCGAGCGTGTGCTCGGCGTCCTGGAACCGGACCGGCCAGGAAAGCGAGTGCTCGGCGGGAAGGGCGGCGCTCGCCGGGGCCGCCTCGGCGGCGAAGGAGGCGGCGGGTTTATAGCCTTCGCGGAGGAGGACCGAGGCGGGTCGGACGCGCTCGTCGGCGCGGGAGGCGGACGCGAGAACGGACAGGAGGAGCAGGGCGACGGCCGTCGTCCGGTTCATCCCGGGAGTATATGATATGGAATCGCCCGAAAGAGGAGGCTCAGCGGAAGAAGCGGTAGAAGGCGGACATCTCCATCGGATAGATCTCGACGTCGCCGGGGGTGCGCAAGGCGACGCCGAGGTCGGCCTGGCGGACGCCCAGCAGGGCGTATTGCGCCTCGATCGGGTTGAGCTCCAGCGTCAGCACGCCCTTGCCGTGGATCGCGCCCGTGGTCGCGACGCCCAGGACCCGGACGTTCTGGAGGAAGGTCGCGGAGACCTTCTCCTTAGCGCCGGAGGCGAGGGCCGCGTCGAAGACCGCGAGCACGTCCACGCGGTCGCCGGGCTTCACGATCAGGAGCTGGTCCTCGTCGATGGGGATGCTGACGGCGCGCTTGCCGGCGGCCGGGCCCGCCTTGTCCGACGACGACTTGGCGACGCGCGCGCTCTCGGCCCCGGCGGGCGCCGCGTGGGCCGGCGCGTCGATGGTCTCCTTCGCCTCCGCCGACGACCCGGGACCCATCACGAGCGCGGAAGGGTCGCGCACGTTCAGCGGGACGATGACGTCGGCGGCCGGCGCGGCCGCGGGCTTGTCCGACGCGCGGACGGAGACGGCGGACAGCAGGAGAACGGCGAGCACGGAGCGGGTCTTGGTCATGATCCGGATATAGCTCCGGAACCCTCCGCGGTCAAGGGGGGCTCGCTCCTACTTCGTCAGGACGTCGATCGGGTCGCCGACCGACCACGAGCCCGCGGCGAGCGCCTCTCCGTAGACGCCGAGGGCTCCTCCGCGCGCCAGCACTTCCGCGAGGACGCCGCGCTCCTGGGGGAGCGGCGGCTGAGGCAAGGTCGTCATCACGCAGCGCTTCACGGGCTTGAGGATGCTCACCTTGATCGAGCCGACCCGGAGGGAGGCCCCCGGCCAGGCGTCCTCGGGGCGGCCGGGCGCCGTGAGTTCGATCAGGACGTTCGGGCGGAAGCGGCGGACGTCGTAGTCGAGTCCGGTCTCGGTTCGCATCGCCGCCAGCGTCGCCGTCGTCAGGAAGTGGAGCGGGAGATCGTCGAAGTGGCCGGCGCCGTCGTCCTTGCGCGCGAAGGCCACCTCCGCGCCGAGCAGGCGCGAGAGCAGGGCGTTCGCGCGCGCGTCGTCCGTGCGCGCGAGCGCGCCGTCGGGAAGCGTGACCTCGGCCGGCGGGAGCGGCTTGCCGGCCGACGGCTCGTCCACGTAGCGCGCCTGGCACAGCATCAACGGCGCGAAGCGCTTGGCGCTGGCCGGGCGGCCGGTCGCGGTCTCGCGCAGGGCCCAGCCGCGGTCGCCGGGGATGCCGGCGGGGCCCACGTCGACGCGCGCGAGCTCGGTCCCGCCCATCGACTTGACCGCGTGGCGGTACAGCGCCGCGATGCGGGCGCTCATGCCGGGAGGGACGCCGCGAAATCCGCGACCGCGCCGGCGAGCTCCGCGGGCGCGTCGAGAGGCACGTGGTGGTGCGCGCCGGGGATCGTCACGCCGCGCGCGCCGGGGACCTCGCGGGTCACGCGCGCGAAGTCCTCGGCGTCGATGATCGCGCTGAGCTCTCCGCGCACCATCAAGGCCGGCACGCGGATCTCGGGCAGCTGGGGCCAGACCGGCGGCACCGGCAGGCTCAAGCAGCGCCAGTCGAACTTCCAGGACCAGCCGCCCTCGCCGCGGCGCACGCCCGCGCGGCCGAGCGCGCGCACCTTCTCCGGGGCCAGCGTGGTGCCGCCCGGCTCCAGGCGGAAGCGCGACAGGATGGCCTCCTCGTCGCGGTACACGGGCGCCGAGCGGCCGCTCGCGCGCTGGAATCGGCTGCGGCGGGTCGACGGCGCCTCGGGCAGGAAGTCGACCGCGACGACGCCGCGCAGGGCCTGCGGGCGGCGCTGGGCGTACGTCAGCGCGATGCGCGCGCCCATCGAATGGCCGCAAAGAATGAAGCGGTCCCAGCCGAGCGCGCGGCGCGCCGTCTCGATGTCCTCCATCCAGCGCTCGATCGTGTAGGCGCCGTCGGGAGTCGGATCGCTGTCGCCGTGGCCGCGGAAATCCAGCGCCGCGGCGCGCAGGCGGCCGCCCCAAAAGGGAACGACTTCGTCCCACCAGTGAGAGTGCGCGGCCATGCCGTGCGTCAGCAGGATCGGCGCGCCGGCGCCGCCCCAGTCGCGCAGGTGCACGCCGCCGGCCTTGGTCTCGGTCATCACGTCCATCATAGCGCCGTTGAGACCGCTTTGTGCGGCTATCCCCGGGGACAGCCGCTACTTCGCGCCGGCCCTGTAGCGGCTCGCGGCCGCGTCCCAGTCCACGAGGGCCGAGTCGCCGTCCTTGATGCGGCCCTCGAGCTCGGCGTCCTTGAGAGCCCGGTTGATCTCGCGATCGACGATCTGTTTGATGGGGCGCGCGCCGTACTGGGACTGCGCCAGCGCTTTCGCGAGAACGGCCTCGCGAGCCGCGTCCGTCAGGCTCACCTTGAGCCCCTTATCCTTGAGCTGGTTCTCGAGCGCCTTCAGCCGCAGGTCGAGGATCAGCGACAGCTGGACTCGCTCGGCGATCTCGTTGAACACGATCACGCGGTCTTCTCCGACGCGGTTGACGAACTCCGGGCGGTACTTGGCCTTGAACGCGTCGAGATAGCGTTTGGCGCGCTCCGGGAAAGGACCCGCCGTTCCCTTGGGCCGCTTCAGCTCCTTGGCGCCGAAGCCCATGCCCTCTTGCGTGTATTCGAAGCCGTCGCCGCCGTCGCGCCAGCCGTCGGCGGTCTTCTTCTCGTCGGTCTCGCCGGACACGCTGCCGCCGATGTTGGACGTCATGATGATGATGGTGTTGGAGAAGTCCACCGTGCGGCCCTGCCCGTCGGTGAGGCGGCCGTCCTCGAGCACCTGCAGCAGGACGTCGAACACGTCCGGATGCGCCTTCTCGATCTCGTCAAGCAAGATCACTTGATACGGATTTCGGCGGATGGGCTCCGTCAACTGCCCGCCCTCGTCATGGCCGGAATAACCGGGAGGCGCGGAGATCAAGCGGCTCACCGAGTGTTTTTCCTGATACTCCGACATGTCCAGGCGCAGCATGTTCTTTTCCGAACCGAACTTGATCTTGGCCAGCGCGCGGGCCAATTCCGTCTTGCCGACTCCCGTCGGGCCCAAGAACACGAAGGACGCGATCGGCTGCTTGGGATCGCGGTAGCCCGTCTCCCCCGCTTGAACCGCCTCGGCCACGGCTTCCACGGCGTGATCCTGGCCGATGACCTGGCCCTTCATCTCCGCCGGGAGGTTTTTCAGCGCCGTTCTCCTGTCTTCGTTGAGCTTGCCCGCGGGGATGCCGGTCCGCATCGAGATCTCTTTCGCTATATCTTCCGCCGTCACTTCCCTGGTCGGATTGTCGTTGCCGGCCTTCTTCGCCTCGGAGGCCGTGAGCTCGACTTCCGCGGAGGCGTCATCCATGAGGTCCAGCGCCGAGTCCGGCAGATGCCGGTCCGTCACGTAGCGCAGGGCCAAGGCGACCGCGGCCTTCACGGTCCGCGTCGCGATGGCGACGCCGTGCTTCTTCTCGTAGAGGGGCTTCACGCCCTCCACGATCGCCTCGGCCTCTTCCTTCGTCGGCGGCAGGAGCCTGACCGGATTGAACCGCCGCATCAGCGCCCCGTCCTTCTCGATCTTGCGGAACTCGTCCATCGTCGTGGCGCCGATCACCGAGAGCGAGCCGTCCGCGAGCGATTCCTTGAGGATCTGCGCCGCGTCGGTCGCCTTGTCGGAGTCGCCCAGGCCCACGATCATGTGGATCTCGTCGATGAAGAGGATCACGCGGCCCTCGGACTTCTGGGCCTCGTCGATGATCGCCTGCATGCGCTCCTCGAACTGGCCGCGGTAGCGCGTGCCCGCGACGACCTTGGTGAGGTCGATCTTGATCACGTTCCGCCCGCGCAGCTCCGGGATCTCGCCGTCCGCGATCAGCTGGGCGAGGCCGTTCACGATCGCCGTCTTGCCCACTCCCTTCTCGCCGATGACGAGCGGGTTGTTCTTCTCGACGCGCAGCAGGGTCTTGATCATCTGCCGCAGCTCCGCCTTGCGGCCGATCATCGGCCGCCTCCCGCCCTCGGACGCCTTCTTCGTGAGGTCCGTGCCGTACGTGTCGAGCGACGGATAGTCGGCCGTCTTGAGCGGCCGGAAGCCGCCCGCCGTGGGCGGCGCGTCGCCGACCGTCATCGCGGACACCGTCTGCCCGCCGTGCGCGTTGGCCCGGAGGAACTGCCGGGCCAGGCGCGCGCCGCGCACGATCTCCAGGTCGCCGTTGATCTTGCCTCTCACGACCTCCCGGAACGCCCGCAGGTCCAGCAGGCGCTCGAGCGACTCGGCCGTCTCGCGCGGCATCTCGAGCCGGCGGTCGGTGGAGTAATAGGCGCCCTTGATCCACGCGAGCGCCTGCTCGATCTCGGGGAGGCGCTCGGCCTCGTCGAGCCCGCGCGCGCGCAGCGCCCGCAGGGCGTCGGCCGCGGCCTCGAGCGCCGCGTTGGCTTTGAGAACCTGGAGCTCCTGGTGAAGGCCGTCGGGCTGCTCGCGCGTGCGGTAGACCCCGCGGTAGATCGAATCGGCCTCGTCGAAGCGCGCGAGCGCGCGCAGGCGGTCGAGGGCGTCGGTCGAGTTCATGAGCTTGATCGCCGACAGCGCCTTCTCGTGCGGCGCGCGCAGGGGATCGCCCGGGGCCGCGGCCTCGAGCCGGCCGAGGACGGAGGTCCGGAACATCAGGCCGTTGTCGCGCAGGAGCAGCCAGCCCTCGCGGGCCATCTCCGTCAACCGCTCCGCGGCCTGGTTCTCGGTCAGGCCGTTCGCGGCCGACACGGAGGCGATCAGCTCGGCGCGGACCGGCGTGCCCGGTTTGGTCGACTCGAGGATCCCGTCGCGGAAGGCGCGCGCCGTCTCCTCGGCCTTCGTCTGCGGCGCCGGGCGCGCCGGCTCGAGGAAGTAGAAGGGATCGTACTTCTCGAAGAGGTCCACGGTCTCGATATAGGCCGTGACCAGGTCGTCGGGCTGGCCGCCGTGCTCGTCGCGCGGAGTGATGTCGGCCAGGACGGTCAGGATCTTCGCGTGCAGCTCGCGGCTCATCGTCGGCGTCGCGCCGCGGCCGTACACCGCGGTCTTGAGCCAGTCGGTCGCCTCGTCGATCTCCGCGAGGCGGCGCGCGCGGAACGCGTCGCCCTCGGGAAAGCGCGCCTCGACGCCGGCCTTGTGCAGCTTCAGGAGGTCGCCGAGGTGCTCGAGCGCGAGGTTGGCGCGCAGGATCTCGGCCTCCTGGCGCTGGTCGAGGCGGACGCCGGTCTCGCGCTCGCGGCGTTCGTAGAGGCTCAGCGCGTTCGCCGCGGCCGCCAGGCCCCGGGCGTGGTCCATCGGCGCGCCGCTGTTGAGGCCCTTCACGGCCTCGACGGCCGCCGCGTCGCCCTTCTGCTCGAGGGTGGCCGGCTCGCCCGCGGCGCGGACGCGCGCGGCGAAATCGTAGTGCACGATGGTCCGGTTGTCGCTGAGGCCGAGGTCGCCGCGCGCCATCAGCTCGCCCAGCGTCTCGCGGACCGACTCGGAGTCCATGCCGAGCGACGCGCCCGCGCGCGAGGCCTCGTCGTACGTGAGGACCGAGCCCGCGGGGGCGGCCTTCGCGGCGAGCGCGAGGAACTTCTCCGCGCGGGAGGAGAGGGGCGCGGGGCCGCCGAGCGTCGCGGCGAGCAGGGCCAGCGGCGCGGCCGCCGCCGCGGGATGCGCGCCGAGCTGGTGCAGCGCCCAGGCCGCGAAGCCTGCGGCCGCGGCGAGGACGACCGGGGGGGCGTAGGCCCGGACGCGCGCGAACGGCCGGCGCGGCGCGGCCGGGAGCGCCTTGAGCGCCTTGAGCGCCGGCGAAGCGGGCGCGGAGGGCAGGAGGACGGGCATCGCGCCGCCCCGCGCGCCGAGGACGGCGTCGGAGCCGGCGGGGCGCACCGCGGAGAGATCGAAGGCGCGCCCCGCCTCCTCGCGGAAGGACTCGGCCGGACGCTCGGAGCCAGCGAGAGCGGCCGCCGCGGGCGCGGCGGGCAGGACGGCGGCGGCCCGGGCCGCCGGGACCGCTTCCGGCGCGGCGGCGAGCGCCGGCGCGGCGGCCGCAGCCGCGAGAGCGCCGGCGGGGAGAGCCGGCAGGGCCGGCTCGAGAGCCGGCGCCGTGAGAGAGGGCGCGAGGGGCGCGGTGACCGCGGCGCCGGCGGAGCCCGCGAACGCCGACGGGACGAGGGAAGGGGCGCGGACGGCCTGCGCGGCGGCGCTCAGCGGCGACAGCAGGGCCATGGAGGCGGCGAGACAGACGGACAGAGCTCGCGCCGGGAGAGGGGCCTTCCTCATTAGGACTAGGATACCAACGTCCGTCGGGGCGAAATCGGGCCGATCGGCCCCGGGAGGGGAAGTAGAAGCCCTAGGACGCGGTGCGGCTAAAGGCCTACGGGGCGCGCCGAGCCGGCGTCATCCAAGTGCGACGGTCCCGTCATGGCCAATTTTCCGCGCTTTGGAGTAAACTTCGGCCGTCGCACATCCCGAGACGCACGGAGACTCGATGAAATCCATACCCGAGGGTTATCACACGGTCACCCCCAACCTGACCTTCAAGGACGCGCGCAAGGCGCTCGATTTCTACAAGAACGCGTTCGGCGCCGTTGAGACGTTCGTGATGCCGGGACCGGGCGGAAAGGGCGTCATGCATGCCTCCGTGAAGATCGGCAATTCGAACGTCATGCTCGGCGACGAGCGGCCGGGCTCCGGCGTCCGCAGCGCCGAGTCCCTGGGCGGCTCGCCGATCGCGTTCTATCTTTACGTCGAAAACTCGGAGGCGGCCTTCAAGAAGGCCGTCTCCGGGGGCGCGACGGTGGTCATGCCCATGCAGGACGCATTCTGGGGCGACCGCATCGGCACGGTCAAGGACCCGTTCGGCCTCTCCTGGACGTTCGCCACCCACACCAAGGAGCTGTCCAAGGACGAGATCGCGAAGGGCGCCGAAGAGGCGATGGCCCAGTTCGCGAGGAAGTGACCGATCCTCGCGTGCCCTAGGCCTCGGCTCGTGGTGAGGCCTAGGGCCGTGGGCCGTGGGCGCGCACGGGCCGTCCGAGCACGCGCGCGACCAGGTCCAGCAAGCGGTTCGTCGGACAAGGCTGCTGCACGCAGCCTTCCGCGCCCAGCTCGACGGCCTTGAAGGCGAGCTCGTTGAAGGCCGGCGTGCCGCTCGTGAGGACGACCTTCGTGCCCACGCCGGCCTCGCGCAGCTCGCGCAGGACCTGCAGGCCGGACAGCCCGGGCATCCCGAAGTTGAGGATCGCGACGTCCGGCTTGGTGACCTTGGCCAGGCTCAGCGCGGTCAGGCCGTCGTAGGCGCGCGAGACGCGGTAGCCCACGGCGGTCAGCAGGAAGCTGTAGACGTCGGCGACGTCGCGGTCGTCGTCGGCGACGAGGATGCGGGGCGAGGACGTCAGATCGGGTT
>DATNGC010000116.1:0-6476 GCA_035606075.1 Elusimicrobiota bacterium | reverse complement strand
ACTCGGCGATCGAGGCTTGGATGTTCTTTTGATTGAAGGTCTCGGACGCCGCGGTGAACACCGAGATCTTCCCCGCCTTCGACGTCAGCGCGCGCTCGAGGCCCTTCTCGTTGGGGACCAGAGCCGAGTAGGTCACTCCCGGACGGCGGGCGATCCGCGCGAAGACCTCGGCGGAGTCCGCCATCTCGGGGACCGCCTTCGGCGAGACGAAGGCGCCCGTCTCGATCTCGCGCAGGCCCGAGAGCGACAGCGCGTCCACGAAGGCGACCTTGGCGGCCGTCGGCACGGCGGCTCCGGCCGTCTGCAGCCCGTCGCGGGGACCGACCTCGACGAGACGAAGCGGCGGGCGGCTCACGGCTTGGGGGTCCAGGACGGCGCGCGCTTCTCGAGGAAGGCCGCGAGGCCCTCCTGTCCCTCGGGCGAGGAGCGCAGCTCGACCAAGGTCTCGACGGTCAAGTCCACGCGCTCCGCGAGGGAGGCGGCCGCGATCCGGGGGATCATCGCCTTGGCCCGGCGCACCGCGTTCGGGCCGTTCTTGAGGACGTTCTTGAGGACGAAGTCCGCGCGCGCGCCCAGCTCGGCGGGAGGGACGGACTCGTGCGCGAGCCCCATGTGGACGGCCTCGACGGGCCCGAAGACCTCGCCCGTCAGGTAGTAGCGCCGCGCGTTCGCGATCCCGATCTTGGGAAGGACCCAGCCGGAGATCACCGCCGGCATGATGCCCAGGCGCACCTCCGAGAAGCTCATCCTCGCGTCGTCGGCGAGGATCGAGACGTCGCAGGCCGCGAGCAGGCCGAGCCCGCCGCCGAAGACGTTGCCGTGCGCGGCGACGACCACCGGCACCGGGCATTCGTCGACGGCCGCGAGCATCTCGGCGAACAGGCGCGCGTCCTTCTTCCCCTCTTCGGGCGGGAGCCGGCCGCCGGCCTTCATCCATTGGATGTCGGCGCCGGCGCAGAAGTCCTTGCCCTCGCCCGTCACGAGGACCGCGCGCAGGTCCTGGGCGCGCGCGAGCGCGCGAAACGCGTCCGTGAGTTCGCGCAGCGTCGCCGCGCTCATCGCGTTGCGCGCCTCGGGGCGCGCGAGGACGACTCTCGCGACGGGGCCCGACTCGAGGCGGATGTTCGCGTACGACATGCTACATCCGGAACACGGGGCGGTGGAGCTCGCCGACGGGCGCCTGCGCGGCCGCGGCGAACGCCAGCGCCAGGGTCTCGCGCGTGCGCGCGGGCTCGATGATCCCGTCGTCCCAGAGCCGGGCGGTGCCGAAGTACGGATGGCCCTCGGCCTCGTACTGCGCGCGGATCGGCGCCTGGATCTTCTCCGCGTCGGCCTCGGAGAGCTCCTGGCCGGAGCGCTTGAGCTGCTCGCGCTTGATGATGGTCAGCACGGTGGCCGCCTGCTCGGCGCCCATGACCGAGATGCGCGCGTTGGGCCACGTGAACAGGAAGCGCGCGCCGTAGGCGCGGCCGCACATCGCGTAGTTGCCGGCGCCGTTGGAGGAGCCGATCATGACGGTGACCTTCGGGACGCGGGCCGTCGAGACCGCCTGGACGAGCTTGGCCCCGTGCTTGATGATCCCATTCTGTTCAAAGTCCTTGCCGACCATGAATCCCGTTATGTTCTGCAGGAAGAGAAGAGGGATCTTCCTCTGATCGCAGAGCTCGATGAAGTGCGCTCCCTTCAGCGAGGATTCGGGAAAGAGAATCCCGCGGTTCGCCAAAATGCCGACCGGACGCCCGTAGATCTTGGCGAAACCCGTCGTCAGAGTCGTTCCGTAAAGAGCCTTGAACTCGTGGAAGCGCGAGCCGTCGACTAATCGAGCGATGACCTCGCGCGGATCTCCCGGGCGGCGGAGATCGCGATTGACGATCCCATAGATGTCTTCGGCCGGATACAGGGGAGCTTCCCCTTCGCCGAGATCGAACTTCGGGATATTAAGGTTAGCGACGACGGACCGGCAGATCTGGAGCGCGTGTTCATCGTTATCGGCGAGGTGATCGGTGACGCCGCTGACGCGACTATGCATGTCCCCGCCGCCGAGCTCCTCGACCGTCGATTCCTCCCCCGTCGCGGCCTTGACCAGCGGCGGGCCGCCGAGGTAGATGGTGCCTTGATTGCGCACGATCACGCACTCGTCGGACATGGCGGGCACGTAGGCGCCGCCCGCGGTGCACATGCCCATGACGACCGCGATCTGGGGGATGTCGAGCGCCGACATCACGGCCTGGTTGTAGAAGATCCGTCCGAAGTGCTCCTTGTCCGGGAAGACCTCGGACTGCTTGGGCAGGAAGACGCCGCCCGAGTCCACCAGGTACACGCAGGGCAGGCGGTTCTCGAGCGCGATCTCCTGCGCGCGCAGGTGCTTCTTGATGGTCTCGGCGTACTAGGTGCCGCCCTTGACGGTCGCGTCGTTGGCGACGATGACGCACAGGCGGCCGGACACGGTCCCGAGGCCCGTGATGACGCCGGCCGCCGGGACCTCGTCGTCGTACATGCCCAGCGCCGCCAGCGCCGAGAGCTCGAGGAACGGGGAGCCGAGGTCGATCAGGCGCTCGACGCGCTCGCGCGCCGTGAGCTTGCCGCGGGAGCGGTGCAGGTCGACGGACTTCTTCGGCCCCCCCGCCCGACTGCGCGCCAGCCGCGCGTCGAGGTCGGCCAGCAGGGCGCGATGATGCGCCGAGTTGGCGGCGAACTCCGAGCCGTCCCGGTCCACGACGGAGGCGATCGGCGGCGTGTCGGCGTCGAGCTCGATCATGCCCGGATCATACAAAATCAATGGCGAACCGCTCCCCCGGGGGGTTATCCTCGCCGGGGATGAAGACGCCGCTGCCCGTCCTTTATACCGTCGGTCATTCCACGCGCTCCCTCGCGGAGCTCGCGGCGGTCCTGCGCGCCCACGGCATCCGGCAGGTGGTCGACGTGCGGACGGTGCCGCGCTCGCGCCATAATCCGCAGTTCAACAAAGACGCCCTCGGAAGAGCCCTGCGCGCTCGCCGCATCAACTACCGCCGCATCAAGTCCCTCGGCGGCCTGCGCCGCGCCCGCAAGGACTCCGTCCTCAACGCGGGATGGCGCAACGCCTCCTTCCGCGGCTACGCCGACTACATGCAGACCCCGGAGTTCGGCGCGGGCTTGGCGGAGCTGGCGGCCGTCGCCAAAAAGAGGAAGACCGTCGTCCTCTGCGCCGAGGCCGTCCCCTGGCGCTGCCACCGCTCCATGATCGCCGACGCTTGGACGGCCCGCGGCGGCGAGGCCCGCCACCTCATGAGCCCGACGAACGCGCGTCTCCACAAGCTGAACCCGATGGCGCGGGTCCGGCGCGGCCGCGTGACCTATCCGGCGGCCGCCTCCGAGTCCGCCGAATAGCGGCCGCGCCGCGCGGCGCTCGCGCAGCGCGCGCGATGCAGCAGCGCCGTCTGCGCGGCCTCGACGCCGGAATCCTTCCCCTTCCAGTCCGCCAAGACCGGCTCCTGCAGGGCGCGCGAGAAGGAGAACGTCAGCGCCCAGGGCAGGCGCCCGGAGAAGGCGGAGTTCATGGCGCTCAGGCGCTCGCACGCGAGCTGCGGCGCCTGCCCGCCCGAAAGGAACGCGACGCCGGGCACGGCGGCCGGAACCGTCCGCAGCAGCGTCCGCACGGTGGCCTGCGCGACGGCGTCGACGCCGTCCTGGACCTTGGAATCCTTGCCGGGCAGGACCATGTTCGGCTTGAGCAGCAGGCCCTCGAGAGCGACGCGATGCGCGGACAGGGCGGCGAACAGCGTCCGCAGGGCGTTCTCCGTGACCTCCGCGCAGCGCGCCAGGCCGTGGTCGCCGTCCATGAGGACCTCGGGCTCGACGATTGGAACGAGCCCGCACTCCTGGCACAGCGCGGCGTAGCGCGCCAGAGCCTCGGCGTTGGAGGCGACGCACCGGGAGGTCGGCAGTCCCGGGCCGATCGAGATCACGGCGCGCCATTTGGCGAAGCGCGCGCCGAGCCGCGCGTAGTCGTGCAGGCGCTCGCGCAGGCCGTCGAGCCCCTCGGTGATCTTCTCGCCCGGGAAGCCCGCCATGTCCTTGGCGCCGAGGTCCACCTTGATGCCGATGATCATGCCGGAGTCCTCGATGACGCGCAGGAAGGACGTGCCGTTCTTCGTCGCCTGGCGGATCGTCTCGTCGTAGAGGATCACGCCGCTGATCGAGCCGCCCAGGCCCGGCGCGGTGAGCAGGAGCTCGCGGTAGGCGCGGCGCATCTCGACCGTCTGCGGGATGCGCAGGCGCTCGAAGCGCTTGTTGCACGTCGGGTTGCTCTCGTCCATCGCGAGCAGGCCCTTCGCGTCCGCGACGAGCGCCCGCGCCGTCTGCTCGAGATCCGCGGCGGTCATTTGAGCAGGGCCAGCGTCCGGTCGCGGACGTTCTCCGCGGTGAAGCCGAACTCGCGCAGGACGGTCGGCCCCGGCGCGGACTCCCCGAATCGGTCCACGCCGATCGACGTCCCGCGGTCGCCGACCCAGCGGCACCAGCCCTGGGTGACGCCGGCCTCGACGGACACGCGCGCGGTGAGCTCCGGCGGCAGGACCGAGTCGCGGTAGTCCTGGGGCTGGGCGGCGAACAGCTCCCAGGACGGCATGGAGACCAGCCGCACGGCGACGCCCCGCTCCTTGAGCAAGCGCTCGGCCTCGACGATGAGGCCGAGCTCGGAGCCGGTGGCGATCAGGAGCGCGCGCGCCTTGCCGGGTCCCGGATCGGACAGGACGTAGGCGCCGCTCCTGGTCCCGCTCGCGGCGGCGAAGCGGGAGCGATCGAGCGTGGGGACGTTCTGGCGGCTCAGGATCAACGCGATCGGGCGGTCCGTCGTCTCGACGGCGATGCGCCACGCCTCGGCGGTCTCGTTGGCGTCGCCGGGGCGGATGACGAGCAGGTTGGGGATGGCGCGCAGGGCCGCGACGTGCTCGACGGACTGGTGCGTGGGGCCGTCCTCGCCGAGGCCGAGGCTGTCGTGCGTGAAGACGTAGATCACCCGCAGGCCGGAGAGCGCGGCCAGCCGGATGGACGGGCGCATGTAGTCCGAGAACGTCAGGAAGGTCGCGCCGTAAGGGATGAAGCAGCCGTGGGCCGCGAGGCCGTTGAGCGCGGCCCCCATCGCGTGCTCGCGCACGCCGAAATGGAGATTTCGGCCCGCGTAGCTGCAGCCGCCGCCCGACAGGCCCTGGAGGTCGCCGGGCGCTCGCGCGGGGCTTTCGAAATCGCCCGCGCCCTTGAGCTCCGTCTTCGTCGAGGGGTTGAGGTCGGCGGAGCCGCCGATGATCTCCGGGATGCGCGCCGCGAGCGCGGTCAGGACCTTCCCGCCTGCGGCGCGGGTGGCGAGGCCCTTGGCGTCGGCCGGAAAGCTCGGCACCTCCGCGTCCCAGCCTTCGGGCAGCTCTCCGGCGAGCGCGCGGCGGAACTCGCGCGCGGCGTCGGGATGCGCTGTCTCGTAGCGCGACAGCAGGCCGTTCCACTCCGCCTCCATCTCGGCGCCGCGCTCGAGCGCCCGGCGCATGCGGCGGCCGGCCTCCTCGGGCACCAGGAACGCGGGCTCCAGCGGCCAGCCCAGCTTCTGCTTCGTCTTCTTCACGGCGTCGGCGCCCAGCGGCGAGCCGTGGGACTCGAAGCTGTCCTGCTTCGGCGAGCCGAAGCCGATGTGGGTGCGAACCGCGATCAGCGACGGGCGCTCGCGCTCCTTCTGGGCGGCGCGCAGGGCCGCGTCGACGGCCTCGACGTCGTTGCCGTCCTCGACGGCCGCCGTGTGCCAGCCGTAGGCGCGGAAGCGGGCGCCGACGTCCTCGGTGAAGCACGACGCCGTGCCGGCCGAGAGCGTGACGCGGTTGTCGTCCCAAAGGTAGATGAGCTTGCCGAGCTTGAGATGGCCCGCCAGCGAGGCGGCCTCGGAGGCCACGCCTTCCATCAGGTCGCCGTCGCTGACGATGCCGTACGTGTAATGATCGACGATGGGAAAGCCCGGGCGGTTGAAGCGGGCGGCGAGCGCGGCCTCGCCCATGGCGGCGCCGACGCCGTTGCCGAAGCCCTGGCCGAGGGGCCCGGTCGTGATCTCGACGCCCGGGGTCAGGCCGCGCTCGGGATGCCCCGGGGTGCGGCTGCCCCATTGGCGGAAGCGCTTGAGCTCCTCCATGGGCAGGTCGTAGCCGGTCAGATGGAGCAGGCTGTAGAGCAGCATCGAGCCGTGGCCTGCGGAGAGCAGGAAACGGTCGCGGTCGAACCACTGCGGATTCGCGGGATTGTGGCGCAGGAAGCGGGTCCAAAGCGCGTACGCCATGGGGGCGGCTCCGAGCGGAAGGCCGGGATGGCCGCTGTCCGCCTTCTCCACGGCGTCGACGGACAGGAAGCGGATCGTGTCGATGGCGAGGCGGTCCAGGCTGGAGCTCGTCGGCTTCTCGGCGGCGATGGTCATCGTTATCTCCCGGTCGCGGAGATTCTAGGACGTCCGCCGTCCCGCG
>DATNGC010000115.1:0-4972 GCA_035606075.1 Elusimicrobiota bacterium | reverse complement strand
CTTCGCGCGCCAAGCCGTCCTCTTCACGAACGCCTTTTCCAACGTGACCTGGACCGTGCCTTCCCACGCGACGCTGTTCACCGGGCTCTTTCCCTCCTCCAACGGCGCGGGAGGCGCGCCGCCTCTGGACGACCGGCGCGGTTTCTCGCCCGACCTGCCGACCCTCGCCTCCGTCCTGCAAGCGCGCGGGTTCGGCACCGGGGCCTTCCATTTCGGCCCGACGCTCGACGCGCGCTGGGGTTTCGACCGCGGCTTCGACGTGTACCAGTCCGGGGATTTCCGCCGCGACGAGAAGGCCGGGACCTCGGTCGAGACGACGTTTCGAGAGGCCGCCTCCTGGCTGGCCGGCCGCGACGCGTCCAAGCCCTACTTCCTCTTCGTCCACACGTTCGCCGTGCACCGCTACGGCTTCATCGCGCTGGACTCGGCGGGCGCCTCCTCCTGCCCGCCGCGCTTCGATTTCTCCCTCAATTTCTCCAGCATGACCTCGCCCGCGGACCCGCGCTGCCCGCTCGCGCGGGAGCGCTACGCGGCCGCCGTGCGGTGCGCCGACGAGGACTTCGGGCGCCTGTTGGCGGATCTCGACGCGGCGGGCGCGCGAGACGCGGTCGTCGTCGTCCTCGGCGATCACGGCGAGGCGCTGTGCGACGTCCACGACCGGGCGCCGCTCGTCGGCCACGGCTTTCCCCCCTACGAGGACGAGATCCGCGTGCCCCTGGCGATCCGCCTGCCCGGCGGACGCCTCGCCGGCTCGCGCCGGAGCGCCGACGCGAGCCTCGTCGACGTCATGCCGACCGTCCTGGCCGCGCTCGGAGTCCCTCCGCCCGGCGGCCTCCAAGGCGCCGACCTCCTCGGCGCCGCGCTTGCGCCGGAGCGGGCCGTCTTCGCGGAGTCCGACGCGTGGCAAATGGTGCGGGAGAAAGGCTTCAAGTACGTCCGCTATCGCGACGGTCACGAGGAGCTCTTCGACCTCGCGGCGGGCACGGCCGAGGTCCGCAACGCCGCTGCCGACGCGGCCTTGCGCGCGCCGCTCGACGCCGCGCGGGCCCGACTGCGCGAGCACGACGCCGCGCAGCGCATCGGCTACCACTTTCTCGCGCGGGGCCGCCGCGGCGACCGCTTCGAGATCCGCGTGGAGAGCGACGAGCCGATCGGCTACGCGGTCTCTTTCCTGACGGAGGCCTCCGACCGGGTGGTGCGCGCTCCCGGCGGCAAATCGATCGCCGCGGAATTCGTCGCGGAGAAGGACGGCGACGAGGATTGGCTGGCCGTCGACGAGGGCGTGCCTTACGTCGGGGGCATGCGCGACCCGCGCCCGGCGGGGTCCGCGCCCAAGCCGCTGAGGGTCTCCGTGCGCCGCAACGGCCGGCCGGTCCCGGCGGCGGAGCTGTTCGTGGGCGGCCGTCCCGCGTCCCGCGACGGCGCCTTCACGCTGGATCCGTCGCGCCGCGACGCCGACGTCGAAGCGCTCGCGGTTCCGACGGAGGCGGCGGTCGTCGTCTGGCGGCTCAAGGGCGGGGCGCGAGCCTCCACGGCTCCCGGCGACGCGCCGCTGCGCGCGGCGCTCCAGGCCGAAGGCTACGTCCCCTGACCGGCCTCAGGCCGGCTCGAGCAGCTTTTCCTTGCGCAGGTCGCGGACGAATTCGCGGGCGTCCTTCTCGATCACCGCCGGCGCGGCCTCGAATTCCTCCGCGACCGACACGACCGTCTTTTCGAGCGGCGCGCCCTCGGCGAGCAGCTCCCAGATGCGGGCTCCGGTGTCGTTGAAGGAATAGTAGAGGCTCGAATCGAGGTCGAGCGCGACGATCTCCTCCTCGACCCGGCGCCAGGCGATGTGCGTCGCGACTTTGAAGGTCTCTTTCTTCATGGGCGCTCCATCTTAGCAATTGGACGCGAGCTCGATGCGGCCGTCCTCGCTGCGCACGACCGCCTGCCCGGGCCCCGCGAAGCGGTCCGCGCGGGAACGCGCGCGGGACCGGCCTTTCGCCGAGAGGCCCGCGAGCGCGCCCGTCCAAGCGCTTCCCGACGAGCGCAGGCGGGAGTGCCCGCCGAGCACCGCGCCGTAATCCGCCTCCACGCGGCCGCGAAGCCAGCGCACGCGGGCCGAGTCCTCGAGCAGCAGGCCGACGCCGGCGCGGGAGGCGCAGGCGAGCGCGTCGACCTCCGCGTCGCCGTCCGCGCGCAGCCCCGCGCGGCGCGCGCCGGCGAATTCGCAGCGCTCGAAGCGCGCTCGGGCGAAGCCCGCGACGGAGGCGCCGCAGTCGGCGCCTTCGAAGCGGCAGTCCCGGGCGCGAACGCGCGCGAAGTCCAGGAGCGAGAGCGACTCGTCGGGTCCCGTCGCGGCGTGGAGCGCGCGCAGGTCCGCGCGGCCGTCGGCGAGGAGCCATATCCCTCCCCAGCCCGGCCCGCCCGCGCGCACGGGGGCGCCGGGCTCGCCCTCCGCGCGGAGCTCGCCCTCGACGAGGATCCGGCAGCGCCCGCGGCCCGGCCGCTCCGTCCCGAAGCGCCGCACCGCGAAAGGCGCCTCGCCCAAGGCGAGCGCGACGACGCGCGTGCCGGCGGCCAGCGTGAGGGTGCTCCCCGCGCGGACCAGGACGTCTCCGGCGAGCGTGACCTCCCCGCGCCACGCTTCCCTCCCCGCGACGACGCCCGCCGCCCTATCGCCCAAGGAAGGTCCTCACGCTCATCCCGATCCGCGCCGTCTCCGGGTGCTTCTCGGTCAGGAGCCGCCGCCGGGCGGGGCCGTAGAGGCGAGCCTCGCTCAATCCGTTGGCGCGGGCGCAGCCGAACCAGACATGGTGGACATAGGCGCGGCCCGCGAACCCGAGCTGGCCGCCGGACTTCTTGAGGCGCCATTGCAGGTCGAAGTCCTCGAAGCCTCCGGGAGCGAAGCGCTCGTCGAACCCGCCCACGCGCTCGAGCCGCGCGCGCGTCGTCATCAGCCAGAAGCCCGGGACGAAGCCCTCGGCGGGCAGGAACGCGGGCGCCGCCGGCGCGAGGTCGGCGGCCGCGGCCAGCCGGTCGAGCCCTTCGAGGCTTTCGTACAGCGGCGGCGCGCCCCAGCCTCGCCGCCTGCCGCGGCCCGGAGCGTTGGAGCAGGGCGAGACGGCGGCGGCGCGCGGCGCCGCGGCGAAGGCGGCGAGCATCGCGGGCAGCCAGCCGCGGGTGGGCGCGGCGTCGGCGTTGCCGAAGACGAGGAATTTCCCGCGCGCGGCCGCCGCGGCCTGGTTCATCGCCGCGGGGTAGCCGCGGTTGCGGGAGTTCGCGAGGACGACGACGCGGCTGCCCGGCGAGAGGCGGGCGGCGCGGCGCTCGAGTCCCGCGAGCCAGCGGCGGGTGCCGTCCGTCGAGCCGTTGTCGACGGCGACGAGCTCGAGAGGCGCGCCCGCGAGCGCCAGCGCTCGCTCCAGGCAGACGCGCGTGAGCTCGAGGGCGTTCCAGCAGGGCACCAGCAGGCTCGCCCGCCTCACAATTCCTCGCATTGCAGGGCCAGCCGCGTGAGGACCCGCCGCGCGGGCCTCAGCCAGGCGGGCCCCGACGCCGCGCGGAGAAGGAGCGAGAGAGCGGCGAGGACGCGAGGGCCGAGAAAGAGCGGCGTCGACGCGGCGCCGACGAGGCGGTGCCAGACCGCGCGCGCTCCCGTCAACTCGAGCCAAGTCCCGTCGCCGCGCTGGAGCGCGACGACGCGGCCCACGAGGCTGCGTTCCGGGCTCGGCGCGTCGAGGCCGAGGAGCGCGTCGCCCTTGGTCCACAGCGTCCAGCCGGCGGGCCCGCGCGTCTTCCAGAGCAGCCGGTGGGCGGAGAGCATGCGGCTGTGGTCGCGCTCGGCGTTGAGGAAGACCACGATGTCGCCGAAGCGCAGGCTTTCGGCGGGGGCCGGGGAGACGCGGACGCGGTCGCCGGGACGCAGCACGCCGCGCATGCAGCCGCCCCGCACGTCGAACGTCCGGGGCTCCGGCATCGCTCGCGCTTAGCCGGCGGTGCTCATGGCCACGACCATGCGGCCGAGCTTTCCGTGCTTCGTGTAGGAGGGCTTGCGGTACTTCTTTTTCTTCTTGCCCTTGCCCTTCTCAAAGGACTGATCCTTCTTCATGCGCGCTCCTCCCGGAACGGCTCGACGCTCGCGTCGCCGCGTGGACGGCGGACGCTCAATATATCATATTCCCGAAAACCGGTCCGGTAGGGCAGGGCGAGCGCGAAGAACGACTTGCCCTCCCGCCAGACGAGGCCGCGCTCGTCGAAAGTCTCGAGAGCGCGCGAGAGAGCGCCGGGGTCGAGCGTCCGCCCCTCGGCGCGGGCGGCGCGCAGCAGTTCCTCGCGCGACATCGGCGCGTCGCCGCAGGCGAGATATGCCCAGGCCGCATCCCCGTCCCAGCGCGAGGCGTCCCGGCGGCCGTTCCCCGCGCGCGCGTCGACCAGCTCGACGAAGCCCTCGCCGCGCCGCAGCTCGAGCGCGGGCGGCCGGGGGCCGGACCACAGGGCGCGCCACCGGGCCACCTCCTCGCCCAAGCGTCGCGCGTGTCCCGCGAGCGCGCGCTCCCCGGGAAGCTCGTGGTCGAAGGACTGGGCGGCGCGGGACCAGTCGAGCGGCGCCTCGGGCAGCGCGGCGGCGTACTCCGGATAGGGGCGGACTTTCCGGATTCCGTAGCGTTCGGGGAAGTCGAAGTAGGGGCTTCCGCGCGTGAGCGCCAGCCGGCGCAGGCGCAGAGGCGGCGCGAGATGGCGCAGGCGCGGCAACAGCGTCAGCACGCGCTCGAAATCGGCCTCGGTCTCGCCGGGAAAGCCGTGAAGGAGGTAGTAGCGCAGGTCGATGCCGTAATGGCGCGCCCACTTCATGAAGACGACGTTCTGCGCGGCCGTCACCCCCTTTCCGGCGGCGGCGAGCAGGCGCGTCGAGAAGGTCTCGATGCCGGGCTGGATCTCGCGCACGCCGGCGCGGGCCAGCGCGGCGAGCTCGGAGCGCCCGGCCTGC
>DATNGC010000114.1:0-3777 GCA_035606075.1 Elusimicrobiota bacterium | reverse complement strand
GGCGGCGGGGGTGGGCGCCGCGGCGGGTGAAGCCCCTTGCGACAGGTAATCGGCGATGGACTTGAGCGTGCGCAGGGTGCCCAGGTGCTCGGGCTTGACCTTGGGCGCGTTCGGGAGCTTCTCGGCGACGGCGGAGAGTATCTCCACCCGCTTGATGGAATCGATCCCGAGGTCCGCTTCGAGATCCATCGCGGGATCGATCGTCTCGGCCGGGTAACCCGTCTTGTCGGCGACGATGGCGAGAAGCGTCGGCAGTATCGGGGCCGACGCCGGAACGGCCGCGGCGACGGACGTCGCGGCGGGCGCGGCGGGAGCGGACATGCCGGCCGACAAATAATCCGCGATCGATTTGAGAGTGCGCAGAGTTCCCAAGTGCTCGGGCTTCACCTTCGGCGCGTCCGGGAGCTTCTCGGCGACGGCGGAGAGGATCTCCACTCGCTTGATCGAGTCGATGCCGAGATCGGCTTCGAGATCCATGTCGGGATTTATCGTCTCGGCCGGATAACCGGTCTTCTCCGAAACGATCGCGAGCAAGGTCGGCAAGACGGGAGCCGAGGATGAGGCGGAGGCCGCCGGAGCGGCTCGCTCCGGAGCGAGTTGGGCGGCCGGGGCGGGCATGCCGGCCGACAGGTAATCAGCGATGGATTTGAGAGTGCGCAGCGTGCCCAAATGCTCGGGCTTCACCTTCGGCGCGCCCGGGAGCTTCTCCGCGATGGCGGAGAGGATTTCGACTCTCTTGATCGAGTCGATGCCGAGGTCGGCCTCCAAGTCCATCTCGGCGTTGATCGTCTCCGCCGGGTAGCCGGTCTTCTCGGAGACCACGGCCAGCAGCGTCGCCATCACGCTCGCCGCCGGAGCGACGGGCGCTGCGGGCGCTGCGGGCGCGGCGGGCGCGGCGGCCGCGACGGGAGCGGCGCCGCCGTTCAGGCGGGCCGTCAGCGCATGCTGCTGTTCGACGAGAGCCTGAACCGAGCGCTGCGCGGCCTCTTGCCCCTGCAGGAATTGCAGGTGGAGCTGCGCCGTCTGCTCCTGCAGACGCGTGAGCGCGTCGATGCTGGCCTGCGCGGCCGACAAAGCTTGGTTCAGAAGCCCGCCGTCGGCGACGGGCGCCGCCGCGATGGGCCTGGGCGCCGCCGCCGCCGCCGGAGCGGAGGACAGCGGCGCGCGGACGGGCCTCGGCGCCGGCACCGACGACCGGTACGCGGCGCCGGTGAGCGTCGTCGCCATCTTGGGCTTGAGCCGCACGTCCTTGAGGCCGGCCTCTCCCCCCTGCCACGGCTTGAGATCGATCGAGTGGCCGAGCGCGGCCAGCTGCGCGAGCGCGCGCGCCAGATCGGCGGCGCCGGACTTGCGGCCGTTGGACGCGTCGACGGCGACCGCGCAGAAGTCCTTGCCCTTCAGCGTCAGTCCCACGAGTCCGGTCATGCGCGCGCCGGCGCCGACCTCGAGGAACGTGCGCACGCCGTCGCGGTGCATGGCCTCGACGAGCTTGACGAACTCGACAGGCTTGCCGAGCTGGTTGGCGAGCAGCTCGCGGGACTTGGCGGCCTCCGACGGGTACGGCTCGCCGGTGGTGTTGGCGTACACGGGCGCGGCGGGCTTGGCGAAGGCGACGTCCTTGAGCGCCTTCGCGAACGGAGCGAGCGCCTGCGTCACGAGCGGGCTGTGGAACGCGGCGGCGACGGGCAGGCGCACGCACTTGAGCCCGCGGGCCGATAGGATTTTCTCCGCCTTCTCGATCTCGGCGGTCGCGCCGGACAGGACGTTCTGCGCCGGGGCGTTGCGGTTGGCGACGACGAGATCGAGCTTTTCCTGAGAAACGACTTTTTCAACTTCGACAAGCGAGGCTTGAACGGCGAGCATCGAGCCTAGGTCGCCCTTTCCGGCGGCCATCAGCGCGCCGCGCAAGCCCGAGAGAACGTGGAGAGTCGCCGCGTCATAGCGGCCGGCGGCGTGCAGCGCCACGAGCTCGCCGTAGGAATGACCGGCATAGGCGTCCGCCTTCACTCCGAACGACTCCACCACCTTCAGCGCGCCGAGCGCGACGGCTCCGAGCGCGGGCTGGGCGACGTCGGTGGAGCGGAGCGCCTTTTCCTGCGCCTCTTTGTGCTCAGGCTTCCAGCCGGGCTTCGGGAAGATCTTGTCGGACAAGCGCGCGTCGCCCTTGAAGACGGCGTCGGCGCCCTCGAGCGCCGCGAAGGCCTCGGGGAACGAGCAGATGAGATCGCGGCCCATGCCCACGTACTGCGCGCCTTGGCCCGGGAACAAGATGCCGAGCTTTCCCGGCGCGCCGCTGCCGTAGTAGATCCCGTCCGGCGAGGACCACGAATTCTTGCCCGCGTTCGCGGACAGAAGAGAGATCGCCTTGGCGATCGTCGCGCCGAGATCGGACGAACGCTCGGCGACGATGACGAGGCGCGCCGGGGCCTGAACGTCGAAGGAGGCCCGGCTCTTCACGGCGGCGGAGCGGACCTCGCCCCAGCCCGCGAGTTTCGAATACTCCGCGAGACGCGCGGAGATCTCGGCCGAATCCTTGCCGGACAGGGCGATCAGCTCCACGTCGCCGTCCCAATCGGCCGCCGTCTTCTCCGCCGAGCTCTCCTCGAGCACCGCGTGGAAGTTCGTCCCGCCGAAGCCCAGCGCGGAGCACGCCGCGCGGCGCGGATGCCCCTCGGGCGAAAGCCACGGCCGCTTCTCGAGGCTCACGTAGAACGGAGATTCCCCGGAGGCGAGGATGGGCAGCGGTTCGGAAACTTTAATGGTCGGCGGGAAAACCTTGTGGTGCAGGGCCATGGCGGTCTTGACCAGCGACGCCGAGCCCGCGGCCGCCTTGGTGTGGCCGATCATGCTCTTGACCGAGCCGAGCGCGACCCACGTCCCGTCCTCGCGCGCCTCGCGGTACACGCCGGAGAGCGCGGAGACCTCGATGCCGTCGCCGACCGCCGTGCCCGTGCCGTGCGCCTCGACGAGCTCGACGCTGTCGGGCGAGACGCCGGCGATCTTGTACGCGTCCTTCAGCGCGCGCGTCTGGCCCTCGGCGCTGGGCGCGTAGATGGACTTGCCGCGCCCGTCGGAGGACGTGCCGATGCCGCGGATGACGGCGTAGATCCGGTCGCCGTCCTTGCGCGCGTCGGCCAGTCGCTTGATCACGACCATGCCCACGCCCTCGCCGAGCGTCGTGCCGTCGGCCGCGGCGTCGAAGGAGCGCGCGTGCCCGCCCTTCGACAGCGCGGGCGTCTTGGTGAAGCACGTATACATGAAGATGTCGTTGAAGGTGTCGACGCCGCCCGTGATCACCATGTTCGACCGTCCGGCCTGCAATTCGAGACAAGCCATGTGCGCCGCGCCCAGCGACGAGCCGCACGCCGCGTCCACCACGCAGTTCGTGCCGCCGAGGTTGAAGCGATTGGCGATGCGGCCCGCGACGACGTTGCCGAGCAGGCCGGGGAAGGAGTTCTCCTGCCAGCCGACGTAGGAGTCGGAGATGCGCGCGACGACGTCGTCGGCCACGTCCCGAGGCACGCCGGCCTCGGCCAGCGCCTTGCGCCAGCGCGGATGGCCCAAGCGGGCGCCGAGCGGCACGACGAGCTCGAGCGCGCCGGTGACGCCCAGGATCACGGACGTGCGCGAGCGGTCCCATTCTTTGTCGACGGGATAACCGGCGTCGGCGAGAGCCATCTTCGCCGTAACCAAACCGAACAGCTGGGCCGGGTCCGTCGCCTCGAGCGTGTTCGGGGCGAGACCGAACTCCGAGCAATCGAAGTCATAAGGCTCGAG
>DATNGC010000113.1:0-20022 GCA_035606075.1 Elusimicrobiota bacterium | reverse complement strand
TCCCTCTTCCGCGTCCGGCGCGCCCGCCGCGCCGCCCCTCGCCGCCGGCTTGAGCGTCGGCCATTCGCCCGCGCCGTCGCTGGCCGCTCGCTTCGACGGCTCGCGCGAGCAGCCGCGCCGGATCGCGGCGGGGACCGCGGGCTCGATGAAGGGTCTGGGCGCCGGCGACGCCGGCGGCTTGCCCCGTCTGACGCCGCGCGAGGCGCCGGCCGCCAAGGCCGCTGCCGCCGGCGCGGAGCCCGCTCTCAAGGACGAGAACGCCGCCTCGGGCGCCGCGGCCGCTCCCGGCGCCGCGGCCGCCGCCGCTGCGGCCAAGGGCGACGACGAGGACTACAACTACACCTATCTCGCGCCCGCGGGCCACAAGTACGAGCTCCCCGACGAGCCGACGCCGGGCTCGCGCGACTGGCGCTTCCTCATGCAGCTCGCGCTGGAAGGCTCGGCCGGGCTCGCCGCCGTGTATCTCGTCTATCATTCCGACCTCCCGTACCTGCTGGGCTTCACGCGCCGGCGCGCCAAGTAGCGCGCGCCTCCGGAGAGCCGTCTCCAAATGATGTAGAATGGATTTCCGGCCTCACGCGGAACGACGATGGTCTCCCGTTGCCCCAGCTGCGGTTCCCCCACTCCCGAGGAAGAGAGGATTTGTCCGTCCTGCGGCTGGGATTTCGTCGCCCGCAAGAGGACGAGGCCCGGGCCCGCCGCTCCGGCCGAGCCTCCGACTCCTTCCTCGCCCGCCGCGCCGCCCGCGCCCGGGGGCTTCGCTCTTCCCCCCGCGCGCAACCTGGGCGACGCGCCGCCGGGCCTCAAGCCGCTGCCCAAGCTGGAACCGCGCGGCGCGACGGGGCCGGTCCCCGGCGAGAACCCGTTCACCCTTCCGGCCGCCCGAAGCCTGACGCCTCCCGAGGCGCCGCCGCCGAAGCCCGCCGTTCCTGAGAAGCGCGCCCCCGACGCTCCGCCGCCCCCTCCCAAGGAGACGCCGAAGGAGACGCCAAAGGACGGCTTGGGCGCTCGCCTCTTCCGTTCCCTGCGCGGCGAGTCCAAGCCGGCGCCGCCGCGGGCTCCGAAGGCCGAGGACGTCCTCCCGGCGCCGGAGGCGCCCGCGCAAAAGGGCTTCTCTCTGCCGACCGCGCGGATCGTCGAGGCGGACGAGACGCCCGCCGAGAAGCCGCGCGAGCAGAAGCCGCGCTTGTTCGAGACGCCGGTGGACGACGTCCCCGTCGAGGAATCCTTGCCCGCGCAGGAAGCGGAGACCAGCGAGCCGGTCAAGCCGGAGAAGCGCCCCGAGGCGGCGCTCCCCGAGCCGGCGGCGTTCCCCGAGCCGGCGGCGCGCTTCGACGGCGGCGACGCGCCCCTGCCGCCCCCCTCGGCGGAGCCGCTGCTCCCGACGTCGGCGCGCGACGTTCCCGCCGCCCCGGCGCGCCCCGAACGGCCGGCGCCCGCGCGCTCGGCGACGGAACCGCCCCCCGCTGGGGCCGCGTCGAGCGCCGCGGAGGCGCGCAAGTCCATGGTCATGGTCGCGGCGATCGCGGGAGCCGCCCTCGGCACCGTCAGCGTGGTGGCCGTCTATCTCCTCATGCGGCCCGACGCCGCGCCCGAAACGTCCGGGGCCGTCGCGTCTCCGTTCGGCCGGCCGGGCGCCAACGCCGCCCCGCGGCCCGCATTCCCGCCGGCCCCGGGAACGGCTCCGTCGCCGTCGCCGGCCCCGGCCGCCGCGCCCGCGCCCGCGGCTCTCGCGGCGCCCGCCGCGCCGGTCCCGCAAAGCCCGGCCCCCCTGCTCTCGGAGCCGCCCAGTCCCGTCGCGGCGCCCAAGCCGGCGCCGCCGGCGGGGCCCATCGCCGTTCCCTCGCCGGTCGCCGCTCTTCCCGCGCCGGCCGCGCCGGCGCCGGCCGCGGCGCCCGAGCCTTCGCGGCCCGCGGCGACGTTCGCCTCGACGCCGCGCTTGGTCGTCACGGGCGAGGCGTCCAAGTCGGCGCCGCCGCCCTCCGCGGCGGCGACCTCCCCGGCCCCCGTCGCCGCCGCCCCCGCCGCCGAGGAGGTCAAGCCGCGCCGGCCGAAGGGCCCGCGCTGGGTGTTCGAAGGCGTGGTCTTCGACCTGCTCACCGCGCGCGGCGTCTTCGGCGCCAAGCTGATCTTCGTGAACGCCGACGGCGACGTCGTCGGGCAGACCGACACCGGGCCGGCCGGCCGCTACAAGGTCTCTCTCCCGGCGGGCTCGGGCTACAAGCTCAAGATCTCTCACGGCGACTACACGGAGCGCTACATCGACGAGGGCGACGCGGTGAGCTCCCTGCGCGACGCGACCCCCGACGAGCGCCGCATGCTCATGTCCGCGGCCGCGCGCAACCTCCCTTGGACGGGAGACGCGGCCAAGCCCGTGCACCGCGATCTCGCGCTGGTGCCGAAGACGCCGGAAGAGCCCTAAAGGCCGGGGAAGCCCGGCTCCCGGCCGTCGAACGACGGCTCGCTGAGCCAGGCGATGGGCTCGCGCAGCGCCGGGGCGGGCCGGGCGGCGAACGCGGGCGGCTGCGGCAGGTCGCCGAAGGCCAGGCGCAGCGCGTCGAGCCTCGCGTAGGCGAGATTTCCGGGGCAGTCGGTCTGCTTGTAGTCGCGGTGTCCTTTCAGCGACTTCGGGTCGATGCCGTAGCGCGCGACGAGGTAGCGCCCGAGAGAGGCGACCGCGTCGAGCTGGGCCTTCGTCGGGACGTTGTTGACCGGCGGATGATAGGTCCCCAGCAGGACGATGCCGATGTTGCCCTCGTTGTTGCCCAGGGTGTGCGCGCCGAGCACGCCCTCCGGGCGCCCCTCCAAGATATTGCCCTGGGCGTCGACGAGGAAATGGTAGGCGATGTCGATCCAGCCGCGCCCGTGGATGTGGAAATCCTGGATGAACCGCGCCTCGGCCTCGCTCTCGGCCAGCGTCGTCGTGTGCTTGCCGTCGGAGTGATGCAAAGTCACGCGCCACGGACGCGGGTCCGGAGACCAGGGCTCCGTGGGGGCGACGGCCTTCCATTCCGCGCGTGTATGGACAATCGGCCGCGGAGCGACCGGGTTCTCCGGGCCGCGCGGCGGCACGATCGGCGAGCCGGCCGAGGCGGGCTCGTCGACGAACACCTCGACGCCGTAGACGGTCACCTCGCGGTCGCTCTTGGCGCCGGAGTCGAGCGCGCGCAGGCGCATGGGGCCCTGCGCCTGGCGCAGGTGCGCCTTGGCCCAGAAGCGGCCTCCCTTGAAGCGGTGCATCTCGAGCGGGCGCCACTCCCCGCCGTCCTCCCGGGCCGCCTCGAAAGCGACGGCCGGATCGGGCGACTCGCCCTGGATGAGGACGGTGTCCCAGGCCTCGGGGATGGGGTCGCTCAAGCCGCTGTCGTAGACGAGCCGCTGCGCGAGGCTTCCGCCCGCGGGAAGCGGCGCCGCCTGGGCCGCGGCGCGCGCCTGGACCGCGAAGCGGGTCCCGGAGACGCCGGCGAAGGTCACCGTGTGCCCGGCGTCATGAGCGCGGGCGAGGACCGGCAGCGCGAGCAGCAGCGTCGCGGCGGCCCGGGCCCTTCTAGCGCTCACAGGCGGCCTCGACGTCGGCGATCTCCTTCGGCACGGACGTCAGGTTCAGCGCCGGGCCGTCCTGGATCACGATGTCGTCCTCGATGCGCACGCCGCCGAAGTCGAGGAACGTCTCGGCCTTGGCGAAGTCGACGGAGCCCTTGTGCTTGCGGCGCAGCTCCTTGTCCTGCAGCAGCGCGGCGATGAAGTAGATCCCTGGCTCCATCGTGATCACGAAGCCCGGCTCCAGGCGCGCGATGAAGCGCACCGGGACCTTGGTCGGGTTCGGCAGGACGCGGCGCTTGCCGCCGGTCACGTCGTGCACGTCGAGGCCGAGCATGTGCGTGAGGCCGTGCGGGTAGAACAGGCGGACCGCGCCGCCCTCGACGAGGCCGTCGACGTCGCCGCGCAGCAGGCCGAGCGAGCGGAGGCCCTCGGCGATCTTGCGCATCGAGTGGACGTGCAGGTCGGCGGAGATGATGCCCGGGCGCGCGCGCTCGATGCAGGACTTCTGGGTCTCCAGGACGATCGAGTAGACGTCGCGCTGGCGCTGCGAGAATTTCCCGTTGACGGGGAACGTGCGCGTGATGTCCGCGGCGTAGCCCTTGTCCTCGGCCCCCGCGTCGATGAGGAAGAGGTCTCCGTCCTTGAGCGTCGCGTTGTTGTGGCGGTAATGAAGGACCGCGCCGTTGACGCCGGAGGCGACGATGGACGGATAGGCGAGGTGCTTGAGTCCGGCGCGCAGGCACTCCGCCTCGAACACCGCCTGGAGATGGTACTCCTTCATCTCGGGTCGCGCCGCGGCCATGACGGCGCGGTGCGCGGAGCCGCTCACGTCGTTGGCGCGCTTCATCAGGGCCAGCTCCTCGACCGTCTTGCAGGCCCGCAGGTCGTCGAGCGCGTCGCGCAGCTTCGCCTTCGGCACGACCTTGCGGCGGCCGACGGTCCTCTTCATCTCGTCCGCGTACATCACGCGGTCGACTCCGAACAGCACGCGCGCCTCGGCCGGGCTCGGGACGTGCCCCTCCCAGACGCGGTGATGGCTGTCGATGCGCGGCACGAACAAGGTCTCGCGGCGCGTCCTCGGGTCGATGACGAGGTGGCAGCCGGGCTCCTCGACGCCGGTCAAGTACAGGAAATCGGAGTTCTGGCGGAACGTGTAGTCCACGTCGAAGTTGCGCGGCACGGGCTTGCCGCCGTCGAGGAGGATCAGCGCGTCTCCCGCCAGCTTCTTGGCCAGCGCGGAGCGGAGGGTCTTGTAATGGCTCATGCCTCGGATTATATAACGAAATCGGCGCCGGAATTCGGGGTCAGGCCTTCACTTTTTCAACTTATTTTTCTCCCCGCGGCCGCGCCTCTTCTTGCGCGCGCGTCCGGCGGCGTGCTAGAATCTCCTTGAAAGCCGCCACCCCTCATCCTTTACGGCATCTCGAGGCGGCTTTCATCATTTAGAAGAAGACGGAGCGGCGAGGCGCGCGCCCTGCGGCGCGCGCCTCGCCCGTTTTCTGTAGGACCAATGCCCCGGGCGCGTGGGACTTTGGACCAAGGACGCTCCCGCGCCCGACCCGATATAATGTCTCCGATGCGCACGGCCAAGACCGTCCTCGCTCTCCTCGTCTCCGCCTCGCTGGCGGCGCCGGCGTCCGCCCAGGTGCGCGCCGCGGCGTCGATCGCGGGCTCCGCCCTTCCGCGCGTGCCGCTCGCCGTCCCCGCCGTCTCCCTGTCCGCCGCCGCGCCCGGCGCGCCGCTCGCGACGGCGCTCGCGGCGGCGCCTTCGTTCGCTCCCTCCGCCTTCGCCGTCCCGTCGGCGGCTTTCCCCGGCCTCCCGGCGGCCGCGATTTCCGCCGCCGCGGCGCCGGCCGCCGCCGCGCCCGCTCTCGGCGCCGCCGCAGCCTCTCCGGCCGCGGCTTCTTCTCCGGCGCCGGCTCTCGCGCCGCTGGTCCAGGCCGCCGCGGCGCCGGCCGGCTCCGCCCCCGCGGCTTCGGCGCTCGAGGAGTCCGCTTCGATCCCGGCCGCTTCCCTCCGGACGCGCTGGGAGAGCTTCTGGTCCGGCTCCGCCTCTCGCCCCGATTCCGCTCCCGACGCGGCGACTGAAGCCGCGGTGCCGCCCGCCGCTGCGCTCGCCCGGCCCTCCTCCTCGCGGCTCGCGCCGCGCGCCGCCGCCTTGTCCGCGGCCGGCGTCGCTCCCGTCGCGGCCGCGGCCGCTCCCGCGGCGCACGGCGTCGCGGCCGTCATCGGCTCCGCGGCGCCTTACCTCGAGGCGGGCGGGATGCTGGTCGGCGCCTATTTCCTGAACCGTGCCATCCACGCGGTCATCCATCGCTACGCCGCGAAGCGCGGGATGGACCGGCAGACGTTCGCCGCGGTGCGCCTCGTCGCCGGCGTCGCCGTCTGGACCGCCGCGGCCGCGGCCGCCATGGTCGTCGGCGGCGCGTCGCACTCGACGATGACCGCCGCGCTGGGCGCGGCGGGCACGATCCTGACCCTCGGTCTGAAGGACGCGCTCGGCAACCTGATCCAGGGCGTGAACTTCCTGCTGACGCGCCCCTTCAAGATCGGGTCGCGCGTGCAGATCGACGATCAGGCCGGCACGGTGTCGGACGCGAACCTGACCAACGTCATCGTCCGCAAGGACGACGGCTCCGAGGTGAAGATCCGCCATTCCGCCTTGGCGGCCAAGCCGGTCACCGTCTTCGGGGCGTACTCTCCGGACGCGCAGCTGAGCCTGAAGCTGGCGATGCCCGCGCGGCCGAAGTTCCGCGGCGCGCTGGGCGCCGTCTGGGGCTCGCTCGACCGCCGCTTCTGGCTCTCCGCGGCGGCCTTCGCCGCGCTCGCGGCGGCGCCGCATTTCGTCCCGTTCCTCGCCGGGGGCGGCGTCGCGACGGCCGTGCGCTACGCGCTGGCCGCGTCGGCCGCGTGGCTGACGCGCCGCGTCTCGCGGGCGCTCGGCGCGGCCGTCGATCATCTCGCGGCCCAGAACGCCTGGAGCAACGAGGCCAAGGTGATCGCGCGCCTGGCCGTGAGCACCGCGCTGTGGGTCGTTGGCGGCGGCGCGGCCCTGCGCATGGCCGGAGTCACGTGGACGGCTCTGGCCGCCAGCCTCGGCCTGACGACGCTCGGCATCGGCTTCGCCGCCAACAACTTCCTCGGCTCGATCGTCCAGGGCGGACAGGTCCTCTTCTCCAAGCCGTTCAAGGTCGGCGACCGCGTGCAGATCGGCGCGATCGCCGGAGCGGTCGAGGACATGACTTTGTATCATGTGGTGATCAAGCTCGACGAAGGCCGCCACGTGCTCGTGCCGTACGCCGTCGTCCGCGACGCCACCCTCGTCGTCACCCCCGCAAAATAGGAATCAGAAACAACATGAGCTCACCCCGCCGCCAGGACGTCCGCAACATCGCCATCATCGCCCACGTCGACCACGGCAAGACGACTCTCGTCGACGCCCTGCTCAAGTCCACCGGAGCCTTCATCGTGAAGGCCGACGCTGCGCAGGAGCAGGTCCTCGACTCCAACGATCTGGAGCGCGAGCGCGGCATCACCATCCTGGCCAAGAACACCTCCGTGCGCTACGGCAGCACGACGATCAACATCGTCGACACGCCCGGCCACGCCGACTTCGGCTCCGAGGTCGAACGCATCCTCAAGATGGTCGACGGCGCGCTCCTCGTCGTCGACGCCGTCGAGGGTCCCATGCCGCAGACGCGCTTCGTCCTGCGCAAGGCGCTCGCCCTCGGCCTGCACCCCATCGTCGTCATCAACAAGATGGACCGCCCGCACATCAACCCGCAGGGCGCGCTGAACCGGATCTTCGACCTGTTCATCGACCTGGGCGCCTCCGACCCGCAGATGGACTTCGCCACGGTCTACGCCGCCGGCAAGGCCGGCTGGGCCAGCCACGACGTCAACAAGGTCGGCACCGACATGACGCCGCTGTTCGACACCATCCTCAAGGCGGTCCCCGGCCCGGCCGTGGACTCGACCAAGCCCCTGCAGATGCTGGTCACCATGCTCGACTACAGCAGCTACATCGGCAAGATCGGCATCGGCCGCATCCAGAACGGCACCATCAAGAAGGGCGAGACCGTGGCCCTCATCAAGGCCGAGGACGGCAAGGTCATCCCCGGCAAGATCACGATGCTCGAGATGTACCAAGGCCTCAAGCGCCGCGGCGTCGAGGACGCGCAGGCCGGCGACATCGTCGCGCTGGCCGGCCTCGAGACCATCAACGTCGGCGACACGGTCTCCGACATCGCCAACCCGCAGGCGCTGCCGCCGCTCGAGATCGACGAGCCGACGCTCTCGATGGAGTTCATGGTCAACAACTCCCCCTTCTCCGGACGCGAGGGCAAGCTCGTCACCTCGCGCCATATCCGAGAACGGCTCATGCACGAGCAGCAGATCAACGTCGGACTCAAGATCGAGCAGCTCCCCGGCGAGGGCCATTTCAAGGTCTCCGGCCGCGGCGAGCTGCACCTGTCGATCCTCATCGAGACCATGCGCCGCGAGGGCTTCGAGGTCGCCGTGTCCCGCCCCCAAGTCATTTTCAGGGAAATCGGCGGCGTGACGAGCGAGCCGATGGAGAACCTCGTTCTCGACGTGCCGCAGGCCTACCAGGGCGCGGTCATCGAGTCGCTGGGCCGCCGCGTCGGCCAGCTGCAGAACATGGCGCCCGAGGGCGCCTCGCGGGTGCGCCTGGAGTACAACATCTCCTCGCGCGGTCTCATGGGCTTCAAGACCGAGCTCATGGCCATGACCAAGGGCACCGGCATGATGCACCACAGCTTCAACGGCTACGGGCCCAAGGGCGGCGACCCGCCTCCGCGCGCCAACGGCGTGCTGATCGCCAAGGAGCAGGGCACGACGACCGGCTACGCGATGTCGGGGCTGCAGGACCGCTCGCAGTTCTTCCTCGGACCCGGCGTCGAGGTCTACGAGGGGATGATCGTCGGCACCAACTCGCGCCAGAACGACATGATCGTCAACCCGTGCAAGGCCAAGGCGCTGACGAACATGCGCTCCAAGGCCACCGACGACGCGGTCCAGCTCGAGCCCCCGAAGATCCTGAGCCTCGAGCAGGCGCTCGAGTTCATCGACGAGGACGAGCTTCTCGAGGTCACGCCGTCGAGCATCCGCCTGCGCAAGAAGCTGCTCAACCCGTCGCTGCGCAAGCGCGCCGAAGAGAAGGGCTGACGCCTTCGCGGTCGAGAAAAGGAAGCCCCTCCGGCCTCTGGGCCGGAGGGGCTTTTCGTTCGCGGCGTCCGGGCGGCTAGGGGTTCGACGGCGCCTGGGCCGGCGCGGAGTTCGGAGCGCCCTGAGACTGGGCCGGCTTCGCGCCGGTGTCCTCGTTGATCGCGCCCTTCTTCATCTTCTTTCCGTGCATACGCGGATGGGTCGCGTTCTTGCAGGAGTCGGAAAGCTTCGAGCGGTTCTTGTGCAGGCACTTCTCCAGGCCCGAGTCGAAGTCCTTGTTCTCGCAGATCCCCCCCTGGCCGATCTCCGCCGAGCAGTCCGCGCGGACCTTGCTCTCCCAGGCCTCCTTCTTCGAGTTCTTGGTCCCCGTCGCCGGCGTCGTCACGGGCGAGCCGGGCTGCGACTGGTTCGGGGCGCCGTTGGGCATCGAGTCGTCGGCGGCGGCGCCGGACGCGCAGAACAGCGCGGCGGCGAAGATGAGCGTCGTCGTCATTGCTTTCATGTCAGTCCTCCACGGGTTTTCGTTTTGTTTCTCAAGACTTGCGCGGCGGCTTGCGGCCGTGCCGCAGGGAGCGGTGCCGGAGGCGGTTGACCTTCCGCGAGAAGAAGCCGGGGTCGTGGGCGGGCTCGCCGCGCCCCTTGGGCTCGGCGTTGATCGCCTCGCCCGAGAGCCGCCCCAGCCGCGGCGGCTCGGTCCAGTTCATCGCGGGCGCGCCCAGCGCGGAGTCCGGGCGCGCGGGGCGCACGCGGTGGGGCCGGCGGTTCTCCAGCGTCTGCCGCCGGCGCCGCTTCACGTCGGCGCTGTTCGCGAGCCGCCAGGTGCCGAGGTTCGCCAGTCCCTGCGCTCCGGCCTTCTCTTTTTTCATGGACGCCATTCTAGCGAGGAGCGCGTCACCGCCTTGCGACGCCTTCGTAAAACTTTTGCCTCCGGGCGGGCGCGGTGGACTTGGCGGCCACGCGCTCGCTATGATCTCCCCGGTGAACATGCTTCAGATCGCCGTCCTGGCCGTGATCCAGGGCCTCGCCGAGCTGCTGCCGGTGTCGAGCTCCGCGCACGTCGTCGTCGCGGAGAAGCTCATGGGCCTCGATCCCTCCGCTCCGGACATGACTTTCCTGCTCGTGATGCTGCACACCGGCACGACGTTCGCGGTGATCCTCTACTTCTGGCCGCGCTGGAGGGATCGCTTCCTGTCCGTCGGGAGCGCGGCGCGCGCGGAGCTGATCCGGGCTCTCGTCGCCGCGACGATCGCGACGGGAGTCCTCGGCCTGCTCCTGAAGCACTTGATCGAGAAGGTCGTCCTCGGCGGCGGCTCGGGCGCGGAGGTCGAGTCGCTGTTCTCGAACCTGCGCCTCGTCGGCGGCGCGCTCGCCGCGGCCGGGGCGCTGATCCTATGGGCCGGCGCGCGGCGCGCGGACGCTCCCGTCCGTCCGCTGAACGCCGAGGCCGCGACCAAGATCGGACTCGTTCAAGGACTATGCCTTCCGTTCCGCGGCTTCTCGCGCTCCGGCGCGACGATCTCCTCCGGCCTCCTGCTCGGGATCCCGCGCGCGCTGTGCGAGGACTTCAGCTTCGCCCTGGCGGTGATCCTGACCCCGCCCGTGCTCGCGCTCGAGGGCCATCGCCTGGTCAAGGCCGCGCGCGCGGCGGGCCGCTCCGCCTTCAGCCGCGAGCTGTTCGCTCCCGGCTTGACCGGGATGGTCTTCAGCTTCCTCGCCGGGCTGCTCGCCCTGCGCTGGCTGTCGAGCTGGCTCGAGAAGGGCCGCTGGAGCTGGTTCGGCTGGTACTGCCTCGCCGCGTCGGCGGGCGTCCTCGCGTTCGCCGCGCGCTAACGCGTCCGGTGCGGCGCGAGCGCGCGCAGCAGCGACGAGCCGGCGAGGAGCGCGCAGAGCGCCAGGACGATCAGCGGCCCGAGCGGCAGGTCGAAGCGATAGGAGAAATAGAAGCCCGCGAAAGCGCTCAAGCCCCCGACCAGCGAGGACAGCACCGACAGCGACGTCATGCCCCGCGCCCAGGGCAGGGCGATCATGGTGGGCACGACCAGCAGGCCGAAGATCACGAGCGGCCCGACCGTCATCACGCCCAGCGAGATCGTCACGCCGATGAGCAGGTAGAGCAGCCCGTCCCAGACCGCCGCGCTGCGCCCCAGCGTCACGGCCATGTCCCGGTCGTAGGAGACGAGCAGGAACTCGCGCTGGAACAGGAACATCGCCGCGCAGACGGCCAGCAGGATGTCCAGCATCGCGTGGAAGTCGGACTCGGAGATCGTCACGATCTCGCCCTTCAGGAGGCTCAGCATCTCGGTCTCGCCTTGGGCGTTCCACGCGACGAACAGGATGGCGGCGGCGGCGGCCAGGGCGTACAGCGTCCCGACCCGGCCCTCGCCGAGACCCTGCGGGAAGCGGTGCTCCATGTACGTCAGCGCGAGGATCGCGCCGACGGTGAAGACGACCGAGCCGAGGATCGCGAGGTGCTTCTCCCCCGCCTCGCCGCCGGCGAACAGGGCCAGGCCGAAGCCCTGGAGCATGAAGGCGAAGGCGATGCCGGCGGCCGAGACCTGCGGCAGCGCGACGCCCCAGAAGATCAGGCGGCGCAGGACGAAGTAGACCCCCACCAGCGGGCAGACGAAGCCGACGACGACGCTGCCGTAGAGCGCGTGGTGCAGCAGGAAGTCCGGGCTCAGCATCGAGAGGAGCTGGCTCATTGGTCGTCTCCGAAGATCTCCGTGATGTGGCGCGAGGCGAGCATGCGCTCCGCCGGCCCGAACTCGGCCTTGCCCTCCTGGACCCACGCGATGTGCGTGAACAGGTCGCGTTCGGCCTGCAGGCGGTGGCTGACCATCAGGACCGTCAGTCCTTTCTGCTCCTTGAAGTCCTTGAACAGCTTGAGCAGGGCCTTCTGGGTGGGCACGTCGATGCCGGCCAGCGGCTCGTCGAGCACCAGCAGCTCGGGCTCGGCCGCCAGCGCGCGCGCGATCAGCACGCGCTGGCGCTGGCCGCCGGAGAGGTCGCTGTAGCGCCGCTCCGAGAGGTCCAGCGCGCCGCATTCCTTCAGGGAGCGCCGGACCAAGTCGTCGTGCGAGCGCCCGCGCAGCCGGGCGAACAGCTCGAAGCGCCGGTACGTCCCCATCGCGGCGACCTCGCGCACGGTCAGGGGATAGATGACGTCCAGCTTCTCCTTCTGCGGGACGTAGCCGAAGCGCGGCAGGCCGAACGAGGAGCCCGTCAGCTTCAGGTGGCCCTTGACCGGCGGGATGAGGCCGAGCATCGTCTTGAGGATCGTCGATTTTCCCGCGCCGTTGGGCCCGAGCACGCCGACGAACGCCTCGCGCTCGACGGACAGGTCGACGCCGGTCAGCACCGCGCGCCCGGCGTAGCCGAGCGAGGCGCTCTTGAACTGGACCAGAGGCTCGTGATGCGGCGCCGACTTGCTCACGGCGCCTTCCCGACGGCGGCCAAGATCGCCTTCAGGTTGTGCTCGGACATCTTGATGAAGGTGTCCGTGTCGGGCAGCGCCTTCGACATGGTCCCGATCACGGCGACCTTGGCGCCGGTGTTCTCCGCGAGCCACTCGGGCATCTTCGGGTCGTACTGCTGCTCGCGGACGATCAGCGGGACGTGCTCCTGCTTCATCAGCTGGACCAGCTGCTCCAGATGCGTCGGCGTCGGGGCGACGCCGGGCTTGAGCTCGATCGTGCCGATGAAGTCGATGCCGGTGAAGCGTCCGAGGTAGACGACGTCCTGGTGGTAGGAGACGGCCTTCATCCCCTTCAGCGGCGCGACCCACTTGCGCCACTCGGCCAGCTTCGCGTTCAGCTCCGCGAGGTAGGCCTTGAGGTTCTTCTCGTAGTCCGCGGCGTGGTCGGGATCGATGCGGACCAGGCCGGCCTCGATGTTCTTCGCGATGAGCACGCCGTCGGCGGGGTCGACGTTGTAGTGAGGGTTGCCGAACGGATGGATCTCGCCCTCGGAACGGCTGAGCGAGCTCGGCTTCTCGAGGACCGCGAGGCCCTCGGAGCAGTCGATGCAGCCGGCGCCGACGCATTCCTTCACGACGTCGGTGCGCAGGTTCGGGTTGTTGGCGACGTTCAGCAGGCCGGGCAGGAAGGAATGCTCGACCGTGAGCCCCAGGTAGACCACGGCGTCGGCGCGGTTGAGCTTGGGGACGAGGCTGGGACGCATGACGACTTGATGGATGTCCTCGGTCCCCCGCGCCAGCGTGTCGACCGAGACGTGGTCTCCGCCGACGCGCTCGGCGATGTCCCCCAGCTCCGGGATCGTGGCCACGACATGCAGCGTCCTCGCCGAGGCGGGACGAGCCGCCAGCGCGAAGAAGACGGCGAGAAGAGAGGCCGAAAGGATATTGGTTCTCATGTCAGTTCTCCAGTGCTCGAAAATGTCAGCGGTCACGGAAGCCGTGCACGTGGTGGCCGATCACGCCCGTCCACTGCAGGCCGACGACGTGGTCGCGCGGCGCGCCGGCGACGTTCGTGATCGCCTCGGCGTAGGTCAGGCGCAGGCGCTGGAACTCCGAGACGTCGTACGTCAGGAAGCCGGTGTACGTCGAGGTCAGCTTCCCCCGGATGTCCTGGTCCTCGGTCAGGTCGGCCATCACGCCGCCGCGCAGCTGGAGGCCGGATTTGATCTCGACGTAGGAGAAGCCCGCGTAGGAAGGGCGGCGCGGGGAGGGCAGGCTCGTCGTCGGGTCGAAGCGGCGCTCGTCGTTCTGCATCACCTCGGTCCCCCAGATCACGCCGCGGTAAAGTCCTCCCGACGGGGGCTGGTACCGGTAAGTCATGTCGACGCCGGTGAGCGTCCGCCACGTGTCGTTCTGCGTGACGATGCCCGTGGTGGCGCCGTTGGCTCCGGCGGTGTCGTTGACCTTTCGCTTGGGCGTCCAGGCGGTGTCGACGCCGAGCTCGACGTTCTGGCTGTCGGTCAGGTCGGCATAGGTGTTCAGCCGGCCCAGGTACGTGAACGAGTCGAGCGGTCTCGCCCCCTGATTGTTCTGCCGCGCGTTGTTCGCGCCCATCTTGTCGTACATGCCGGCCGTGGCGTTCAGGTAGAACGGCGCCGGCACGAGCCACTGGACCTCCAGGCCGTCCGCCTGCGTCTCGCCGCCGATGTAGGTGTCGAGGGAGCGCGGCCGGTCGATGACCGGCAGCTCGTGGTCGTGGAAGTGCGCCAGGCGTCCGTAGTTCGCGAACAGACGGCCGCCGCGCACCGTCAGGTTGTAGGGCAGCGAGGTGGTCTCCAGCGCCGCCTCCTCGACGTCGACGCCGGAGTTGGAGCCGGTGATGACGCCCCACGCCTTGAGGAACGGATCGACGGGCGCCTCGATGTTGAGCTCGGCGGCTCTAAAGAGGAACGACGCCTTGTCGTTGTCGTCCCGGAAGGCGGTGTCGAGGGCCATGCCGATGGCCGGGTTGAACGAGTTCAGCGCGGCCTTGGCGGGCGCGCCCTCCAGCTTGCTGACGCGCTGCTCGAGGTCGTTGAGCAGGGTCTGGGTGTCCTGCGCCGGAGCTTGCTGCTCCTGCGCCAGGACGGGCGCCGCCGTCAGCGCCAACGCCAATGCGAGCGGTCCAAATCGGTTCGTACGATTCATCTGTCCTCCTGAGAGGTCATGCCGAAGAGCCCCATGGGGCCGGAGCGGCGCGAGCCGCTCGACGGACGCAGGTCAGGCGGACAGCGCGGGCGGGGCGCGGGCCGCGGCTCGCGCGACGGCCCGGGACGCGCCTTGCGGAACGGCGGCCTCGGAGAGGGCCGCTTCCAGCATCGGCCCGGCCGCGACGACGGGAGCGGGCGCGGCCGCGAGGCTGGCCTGCTGGACGTGGCAGACGCCGCAGTCGGCGTCCGCGCCGCCGTGATGCGCGAGGACGTGCAGGGTCGCCGTGGCGAGGAACAGGACCGCGACGAAAGCCGCTATCCAGCGTTTCACGATGCGACTATAACAATGAAACGCCGCCGGACGCAATCTCGCGTGCTAGAATACGGCGATGAGGAGCGCGATCCTGCTGCTGGCGCTGGTCTGCGGCCCCTCGCGCGCGGCCGAGCCCATCCTCGGCTTCAATTTCCCCAATTGGTCCCGCGACGGCTACGCGGAGGCGCCGTCGCAGGCGCAGCTCAAGGCTCTCGCCGCGACCGGCGCGACGTGGGTGGCGCTCACGCCGACCGTGTACGTCCGCGACCGGCGCGACTCGGTCGTCGCCGCGACCGCGAACACCCCCTCCGACGAGTCACTGCGGGCCGCGATCCGGGCCGCGCACGGGCTGGGGCTCAAGGTCATGCTGAAGCCTCACGTGGACGAGCTGGGGGGCGGCGCGCGCGCGTGGATCGAGCCGAAGGACGCCGCGTCCTGGTTCGCGTCCTACCGCGGCTATCTGCTCGGCTACGCGCGGCTGGCGCGCGAGGAAGGCTGCGAGATGTTCGTCGTCGGCACCGAGCTCGCCCTGCTCGAGACGCCCAACCATTGGGGGGCCTGGCGGCGGCTCATCGCCGACGTGCGCGCCGAGTACCCGGGGCCGCTGACGTACGCGGCCAACTGGCACTCGGCCGGGCTCGTCGGCTTCTGGCGCGACCTCGACTACATCGGCATCGACGCTTATTATCCGATCCCCGGCGGCGCGCATCGCGCGCTCCTGAAGATCGGCTGGCTGCCGATCGAGGCTTCGCTGAAGGCGCTCTCGGCGGTCAACGGCCGGCCGATCCTCTTCACGGAGTTCGGCCTTGCGAGTCAGAAGGGCGCGAACCACAGGCCGTGGGACTACTCCGACTTCGGCGCGCTCGACCTCAAGGTCCAGGACGCGTACGTGGACACCTTCCTGCGCGCCTTCGCCGGAAAGAAGTTCGTCGCGGGGTTCCTGAACTGGGCCTGGGACCAGAATCCCGGCGGCCCCGCCGACAAGTCCATGACCTTGCGCGGCAAGCCGGCCATGGAGACCTTCGCGCGCCTCTTCCCGTCGGCGAGAAAGACCGCCGAATACGTCCCCCCGCCGCACGCGCCGGCCGCCGAGAGGGCCCGCGCCGTCATGGACGAGGCGGGGGCTCTCGCCCCGGCTCAGTAGACCCAGCCGGGCGCGCCCTGCGGGACGTCGCGGGGCACCGGCCGCGGGGCCGGGACGTCGTCGCGCACGGGCTGCTTGTCCTCGAGGTCGGGCATCTCCTCGTGCTCGGGCGCCGTCTCGATGAACGGCCGTCGCTGGCGGCCGCGCACCGACGGGGGCACGCCGCCGAAGCGGTAGGACAGCGTCACGCGCTGGGCGCTGCCGAGCAGGTCGCCGAGGTCGTAGGCGTAGTCGAAGAGGACTCGCCCCTTCCAGCGGTAGCCCACGCCGATCGTGAACCCGCCCTGGTCGCCCTCGTTGATGCGGTAGCCCATGCGCACGCCGTAGGTTTTCAGCCAGAAGTACTCGACGCCGATGTTGGCGTGCCAGATCTTCTCGTTCAGCAGCCATTCGCCGTCGGCCGCGGCGATGATGTTGTGCACGGAGGGCACGCCGCCCTGCCACGCGACGCCGCCGCGGAACGTCGCGGGCAGCGGGTCGGAGACGTCGACGTAGCGCAGCTTGCCGCCGAGGTTCAGCCCCGCCAAGCCCAGGCTCCAGCCGAGCTCCGGCGAGTGCACGAGGTAGCCCACGTCGGCGGCGACCGCGCTCGCGTGGTATTGCTGGACCAGCGTCGAGCGGAGATATTTTCCGGCGACGCCGAGGAAATGGTCGACGTTGTAGGAGCCGTCCTTGAGCTCGAAGGGCGTCATGCCGACGCGCTCGGCGTAGCCGCCGGAGAGCACCATGTCGCTGCCGGCCGAGAGGCTCTCGCTGGAGGCCAGCGAGCCGTCGGCGTTGAGGCGGTTGACGTCGATCGTGCCGCTCTGCGAGAGCAGCAGGCCCGCGCCGACGCTCGAGTAGCCGTTGCCCGAGATGCCGGTCAGCGGCGTGGGACCGCCATAGGCCAGGTTCTGCAGGGTGCTCTCGCCGGCGCCGGCGATGTAGGTGAAGTCGGCCTCGTGCGCGTTGAGGCGGGCCAGGCCGGCCGGGTTGTACTCGAGGGCGCTCGCGTCGGTGGCGACGGCGGTGAAGGCGCCGCCCATGCCCAGCGCGCGGGCGCCGAGCGGCACCTGCAGCACGGGCGCGGCCGTCACTCCCGGGTTGTCGGCGCGCGCGGGGGCCGCGGCCAAGGCCGCCAGCGCGAGCGCCGCCGCCGGGAAGCGCGTTCTCTTCATTTGACCACGGCGATCTTCGCGGTGTCGCTGAGGCCGGGGCCGACGGCGCGCACGACGTAGACGCCGCTGGCGACGGGGTTGCCGGCGACGTTCTGGCCGGCCCAGTCGATGGAGCCCTTGCCGGCGGTCACGTCGCCGTCGAACAGCGTCAGGACGTGGCGTCCCGTCACGGTGTAGACCTTGAGCGTCAGGTGGCCGGCGCTGCCGACCGAGTACTTGACCGTCGCCTTCTGGCCGAGGAGCGGATTGAACACGTTGTTGTAGGCGGCCAGCTCGCCGGGAGAGTCGGCGCTGAGGTTGATCGGGTTGGACGCTCCCATCGACGAGGCTGAGGGAGTCGGCGAGCTCGAGTCGAGGACGTCGTAGGCGAAGATTTCGAGATAGACGGTGCCAACCGACGGGAAGCGCGAGGCGAAGCCGGGGATGAGCTGGACCGAGCCGGTGATCTGGCCGAAGGCGTTCGAGGAGCTGATGAAGGACAGGTAGTCCGAGGCCAGCGCCGGCACGTGCGTTTGAGTGTTGGGCATGACCCAGTTGGACTGATTGCGCAGCTGGGCGTAGGAGAAGCGCCAGTCCTGCTTGCTGACGAAGCTGGAAGTGTTGACCGTGAAGTCGATCACGTCATGGTCGAACTTGGCGGAGACGATCGAGCCGGCCAGCGCGCCGGCCTGCGCGTAGCTCACCTGAAGCTTGTACGGGATCGTGGAGTTCACGCCGCTGTTGGAGGCGCCGGTGTCGCCGCCCAGCACTTCGACGTACATGAGGCCGCCGGTCGGGTTGTTGTAGTTGAGAGAGACGGACGGAGACGACGTGAGGCAGTCGCCGACGTCGCAGAAGCCATCGATGGTGCCGAAGCCGTTGGCGGGCGGAGCCGCGTCGGCGACCTCCTGGCGGGAAGCGTTGAACAGCTTCAATTGATAGTCCTTGTAGGCGCCGCCGCCGAGGGACGGCAAGGCCATCGTGATCAGCACCGGGCCGGGGCCGGCGCCGAACGAGTAGAAATCGACGTCGGCGGCCGGGAAGATCGTCCCGGAGACGGCGCCCATCGTCGAGATGTCGGTCGCGGTCTCGAAGCCGTCGTTGGGCTCGTAGGCGTCGCCGAGGACTCCGATGAGCCCATGATTGCTGAAGGCGGTCGTGATGTCGGACTGGGCGATGTTCGCGCCGCCGCAGGCAGGCACGGCGCCGAGGTGGTCGGCGGACAGCATGGCCTGGTACATCTCGACGAAGCTCTCCGGGAAATAAAGGAGGGCCTGGAACACGAGGCCGTCGGCGCAGGAGCGGCCCGTGTCGTGGCCGAGGCGAGAGATCTCCGATCGCCGCACGTCCCACATGGCCTGCGAGAGGAAGGGGCTGTCGGCGTGGATCTCGCCGTTCCACGGGGTCAGAGGGTTCCCGAGGACGAAGCTCGTCCCGAGCGTGTCGTCGATCTGGCGCAGGACGGTGCCGCCGTTGGCGAAGATGCCGATGGAGGGATCGTCGAGCGAGCTCGCCGACCAGTAGTCGGCGTTGGCCTCGGAAAGCGCGCCGGCCTGGCCGTAGTTCTGGAGGTCCCAGATCTTTTGAACGACGTAGTGCGTGTACTCGTGGTGCGGGACGGTCGCGTCCTGGGCGAAGATATCGGACGGCGAGAGGTCGCTGACGTCGCCGAAGGACAGGTCATCGTAGTCGGGGTCGTAGAAGGCGTTGAAGAGATTGGGGCCGACGTGGGCCATGGCGACTACGGGCTTGTTGAGCGGCGCCGCGCCCGAGCTGTCGACGCCGAGCGTGAAATAGTCGTGCATCTTGTTGAGGTGGTAGAAAAGGCTGATCTCTGACTCGAGAGGTCGGCCTTCCTTCTGCGAGATCCAGGTGTCGGCCGTGGTCCACGTGTGGCTCGAGCCGAGCGGTCCGGTGGGGCCTGTATCGGGGCTGGGCATGACTAGACAGCTTGAGACTGCAATATCGTAGCCGGCCTGCTGGCCGGATTCGTTCGACCGAAGAGTCAAGCTCATCGACTTGCCGTGCACGGCGGCGCCGTTGAACGGTCCGCGAGCGCCCACGAAGTTGGCGATCGCGTTGCCGCTCCCATCGAACTCCATCAGTCGGTCGTCGTCGACGATGTCGCCGCTGCCCTCGCCGCCGCCTCCGTCGAAGCTGCCGACGTCGAACGTGGTGAACACGGGCAGGAACTCGACCGCGTTGGGCGCCAGCCCCGCGATGTTGATGGTGTTCGTGATGTTCGCGTTGTTCGGGTACGGGTGCGGCGAGGAGACGGGCGTGGCGACGGTGCCCCAGACGCCGCTGCCGTCGTCGTAGTGGGCGCTGGGCCCGCGGAACTCGCTGACGCTGACCCATGGACCTTGTAGTGACATTGCGGATTTCGCGAGAACCTGACCGCAAAAAAACCCCGGCTCATAAGTGGTGTCGGTCGACGTTACGACGCGCGAGGCGCCGCTTCCAAGATAGACATACTCATCGTTAAACGGACGGACGACTGGGCCGGGAGTCTGGCTGGGATCGATGTCGTAAACCATGCCGCTTACGACACCTGAACTCAGGCAAAATGGAGGATTGGCGAAGAATTCTTGTGTGCTGTAGCGAAAAAGCACAGCGCCAGTGATAGCGTCGACATAATAGCGCCAGGATCCGGCCAGCGAGTCAACGCGCAATTTCCAGGCAAGATGGCTCTTCCCGTCGGCCTCCAAGGGAACGACGACAAGCGACGGCGTCCCACGCGCGACGCCACCGCCGGCGTCGAGAACTGCCGAATGGGCCGCGGCAGTGGCGGGCACAGATGGACTTGTCGGAAGCGATAGGTCGGGCTCGTAGGTCGAATGAACGCCGAGGACGAAGCCGGCGGAATCAAGATGGACTTTCACGGCGGCAAACTCGACGGGGATGCCCTTGTACTTTTGTCGGTAGAGCAGATGCTGGTGGCCGTTGCCGTGCGTTTGGCGATCGACCGACAGCGTCGTCGGGTCGACGCCGAGGACGTCGTTGTGCGCGGCCAGGAAGTTGCGCGCGGTTGCGTCGACGTTTCCGGGCACGCGGCGGTCGTCATGGCCGCCGAGCAGGGAGTCGGGCAGGCCGGT
>DATNGC010000112.1:0-67027 GCA_035606075.1 Elusimicrobiota bacterium | reverse complement strand
GTCGATCGTGGCCTGGTCGACGAACTTCAGGCTCTCCGCGTCGACGATCACGTCGAAGCCGTTCTGGGGGAGGATCTTGTCGGACGCGCCCTTGTCGTCGAAGGCGATCTTGTACTCGTAGCCGGCGCAGCCCGACGGAGCGACCTTCAGGCGCAGCGACTTGCCCTTGATCGACTCCTCGGACTTCATGAAGTCCTGGATCTTCTCGGCGGCCTTCGGGGTGATGGTCAGCATGGGAGGGACCTCTTTCCTTATTGAAAAGCGATATCAACAGTATACCGCCGTCCTCCGACGGAGTCAAGGCGCCGCGCCGGGCTCCAAATAGCGTGACCAAAGCGTCACCCAGCCGCTACACGCGGCCGCTGGACTTGCCCGCGGCAAGAAAAGTAGACTCTTTCTCGACGGGGAGAAGGCCCGAAGACGGCGATAAAAGTCGTCCCGGGAAAGGCCCCGCCGGAACGCATCATGCATGGAGAGAATAAACCCATGGCCCATGGAGTCCTCGCCGAGATGACCACTCAAGCCGCCGGAAAGCCCTCCGCCGCCGGAACCGCCGCCAAGATCTCCGACTATTACGGCTGCAACGTCTTCGGATTGGAGACGATGAAGCTGCTGCTGCCCAAGGACACCTTCCGCCGCGTCTCCGACGCGATCGAGAAAGGCGGCCGCCTGGACCAGGAGTCCGCCAACGCCGTCGCCTCCGCGATGAAGACGTGGGCGATGCAGAAGGGCGCGACGCACTACTGCCACTGGTTCCAGCCGCTGACGGGCGCCACGGCCGAGAAGCACGACGCGTTCATCGACGTGACCGGCGAAGGCGGCGTGCTCGAGACGTTCACGGGCCACATGCTCTCCCAGGCCGAGCCCGACGCCTCCTCCTTCCCGTCCGGCGGCCTGCGCGCGACGTTCGAGGCGCGCGGCTACACGGCGTGGGACCCGACGTCCCCGGCGTTCATCCTGGAGACGCCCGGCGGGGCGACGCTGTGCATCCCGACCTGCTTCGTCTCGTACACCGGCCATGCCCTCGACACGAAGACGCCGCTGCTGCGCTCCATCGAGGCTCTCAACACCGCCGCGCTGGACATCCTGTCCTACTTCAAGAGCGACGCGAAGAAGGTCGTCTCCACGCTCGGCGCCGAGCAAGAGTACTTCCTGATCGACGAGGAGTACTACAACGCCCGGCCCGACCTTCTCCTGTCCGGCCGCACGCTGTTCGGCGCGGCGTCGCCGAAGGGCCAGCAGCTCGAGGACCACTACTTCGGCTCGATCAAGGACCGCGTGTTCGAGTTCATGACCGACTTCGAGGCGGAGGCTTACAAGCTCGGCATCCCGCTCAAGACGCGCCACAACGAGGTCGCGCCGCACCAGTTCGAGTGCGCGCCGATCTTCGAGGAGGCCAACGTCGCCGTCGACCACAACCTGCTCGTCATGGACTTGATGAAGCGCGTGGCCGCCCGTCACGGGCTCTCCGCGCTCGTCTACGAGAAGCCCTTCGCCGGGGTCAACGGGTCGGGCAAGCACAACAACTGGTCGCTCGGCACGGACACGGGCAAGAACCTGCTCTCGCCCGGGGCGACGCCTCAAGAAAACCTGCAGTTCCTGATCGTGCTGGTCTCCATCATCAAGGCCGTGCACGAGCACAGCCTGCTGCTGCGCGCGTCGATCGCCTCCTCGGGCAACGACCACCGCCTCGGCGCCAACGAGGCGCCGCCGGCGATCATGTCGGTGTTCCTCGGCGAGCAGCTCACCAACGTGCTCAACGACCTGGAGAAGGGCGCGACGACCAAGGCGCTCGACCCGATGTGGATCCCGTTCGGCATCGACAAGATCCCGCCGGTGCTCAAGGACAACACGGACCGCAACCGGACCTCGCCGTTCGCCTTCACGGGCAACAAGTTCGAGTTCCGCGCGGTGGGCTCCTCGTTCAACAACGCCATCCCGGTCACGACGCTCAACACGATCGTCGCGGGCCAGCTGGTGGAGACGAAGAAGCTCATCGACGCGGCCATGAAGGGCGGCAAGCCCTTCAAGGACGCGGCGACCGACGTCCTGCGCAAGCTCTACAAGGAATCGAAGGGCGTCTGCTTCGAGGGCAACAACTACTCCGAGGAGTGGGTCAAGGAAGCCAAGAAGCGCGGCCTGCCCAACGAGAAGACGACTCCCGCGGCGCTGAAGGGCTTCAGCCTCAAGAAGTCCGTCGAGCTCTTCGAGAAGCTCCACGTGCTCACGCACGAGGAGTCGCACTCGCGCTACGACATCCTGCTGGAGCGCTACGCGAAGGACCTCGACATCGAGGCCAAGCTCGTCGCCGAGATGGCGACGACGCTGTACGTGCCGGCGGCGGTGGCCTACCAGAACCAGCTGGCGGCGGCGGTGAACGCGGCGAAGTCGGCCGGGGTCAAGATCCCGGCGCAGGCCGCTTTGCTGCGCTCGGTCTCCGAGAAGGTGGAGGCCGTCCTCGAGGGCGTGGACGAGCTCCAGGCCGCGCGCGAGAAGGCCGAGGCGCTCTCCGAAGTCGAGGCGAAGGCCGCGGCGTACTGCGAGAAGGTCAAGCCGTACTTCGAGAAGATCCGGACGCAGGTCGACGCGCTCGAGCTCCTCACGCCGTCCGACGCCTGGCCGGTGCCGAAGTACCGCGAGATGCTGTTCCTGATGTAAGAGCCGCGCGAAAAAGAGGGTTTATGCCGACGAAAGACGAGATTCTGAAGGCGCTGTCGAAGTGTATCGAACCGGAGCTGCACAAAGACATCGTGACGCTCGGGATGGTGCAGAATCTCGTCGTGGAAGGGGGGGTGGTGAGCTTCGATTACCAGCTCACCACCCCCGCCTGTCCGCTCAAGGGCATGATGCAGCTCGAGGCGGAGGAGGCGGTCAAGAAGGTCCCCGGCGTGAAGTCGGTGAAGATCAACATGACGGCCTCGGTGAAGAAGGACGTGCGTCTGGAGAGCGTGCTCCCTCCGGGCGTGAAGAACCTGATCGCGGTGGCGGCCGGCAAGGGCGGCGTGGGCAAGTCCACGGTGGCCTCCAACCTCGCGGTCGCGCTCGCGCTCGACGGGGCGAAGGTCGGGCTCATGGACGCCGACATCTACGGGCCCAACCAGCCGCAGATGATGGGCGTGGGCGGCCACCAGCCGGTCGCGGGCGAGGACAACAAGATCGAGCCGGCGATGAACCACGGCGTGAAGATCATGTCGATGGGCTTCCTCATGGACCCCGACAAGGCCGTGATCTGGCGCGGGCCGATGCTGCACGGCGCGATCACCCAGTTCCTCAAGGACGTGCGCTGGGGCGAGCTGGATTACCTGATCCTCGACCTCCCGCCGGGCACGGGCGACGTGCAGCTGACGCTGTGCCAGACGGTGCCGCTGGCGGGCTCGGTGATCGTGTCGACGCCGCAGTCGATCGCGCTCTCCGACGTGCGCAAGGCGGTCTCCATGTTCAAGAAGCTCAACGTGCCGATCCTGGGCGCGATCGAGAACATGTCGGGCTTCGTCTGCCCGCACTGCAATAAAGAAAGCAAGATCTTCTCCGAGGGCTCGGCCAAGACTCTCGAGAAGTCCTACGGCATCCCCCAGCTGGGCTCGATCCCTCTCGATCCCAAGGTCTGCGACGCCTCCGAGACCGGCACGCCGATCACCATTTCCGCTCCGGACTCCGCGCCCGCCAAGGCCTTCCGCGAAGCCGCCCGCAAGGTCGCCGCCGCCGTCTCCGTCCGCAACGCCACCTTCAAGCCGTTGGAGATCAAGCTGGTGAAAGCCTAAAGTTGGGGTCAGGCCTCAACTTTTTCAACTTTTCTCGTACCCTCAAACCCTCAGGAGAAAAAATGACCACCGCCACCGCCTCGTCCGAGACCACGCCGATCGCCGTCGGAGCCGTCGCCCCCGATTTCAAGCTGCCCGACTCCGAGAAGAAGGAGTGGACGCTGTCCCAGTTCAAGGGCCAGAAGCCCGTCGCGCTGTTCTTCTACCCGCTCGACTTCTCCCCGACGTGCTCGAAGGAGAACGCGTGCTTCTCCCAGGACCTGTCGCGCTACGAGAAGTTCGCGCAGGTGTTCGGCATCTCCGTGGACTCCGTGTGGGCGCACAAGGCGTACAAGGCCGCCAACGGCCTCAAGCACACGCTGCTCGCGGACATGCACCGCTCGGCGATCAAGGCCTACGGCCTGTTCCACCCGGGGGGCAACATCTCCCAGCGCGCGACCGTCCTGATCAACAAGGACGGCAAGGTCGCGTGGGTGAAGGTCGAGCCCGACATCACGAAGGAGCGCGACTACAAGGAGCTCGAGGCTCAGCTCGCGAAGCTCTCCTAAGACTTCAGACGACGGAAATGAACGCCCTCGGTCGAAAGACCGGGGGCGTTTCGTTTCTTAGACTCGGCGCCTGCGACCGCCCGAAGCGTCGCAAGTCGCGGTTTAAGAATCGGCCCCCAAAAAATCATGACGTCTCGTTCATAGCCGCGGCCTCCCCCGATATCTATCATGCTCCCCAGACAAAATCCGAAGGAGGAGTTATGAAAGGTTTCTGCGCCATTGGTCTTATCCTCGCCGCGGCGGTTTGCGCCGCCGGTCAAGGCAACAGCGGGACTCAATCGCCCGTCATCGGCGGGACGATCGCGGTGGAGGACGTCAACACCGTCACGAAGATATTGGACGCCGACGCGAAGCACCGCACGCTGACCTTCAAGGATCCGGCCGGCAAAAAAGTCACTGTCGGCGTTCCGCCGGAGGTGTCGCTGGACCAGCTCAAGAAGGGCTCGAAGATCGACGTCCGCTACGTCGAGGCCACGGCATTGGCGATCGGCAAGCCCGGGACGCCGCCGGCGGCCGCGGCGGACCACATCACCCTGACGCCGCGATCGGGGCCGGCCGCGGAGGCCGTGTCGACGACGCGGCGCGTGACCGGCGCCATCGAGGACATCGACCGGAGCAAGCGCCAGCTGACGGTCAAGGGCCCGGATGGAAAGAACATCAAGCTGAAGGTTCCGCCCAGCGTCCCGAACCTCGAGCAGGTCAAGATCGGGGACACGGCCGTCGTGGATTATACTCAGGCGATGGCGTTCTCGGCGATGAGCCACCCGGGCAAGTAAGACTTGACGGGAGGGCGTCTTGGGGTCATACTCAGCGGATGAAAACGACCCTTTTCGCTCTCGTTTTCCTAGCGCCCATCTCGGCCTCCGCGGACCCGCAAGCCCTTAACCAGCTTCAAGAGTGCGCCGCGGGGCATTGCTGGGACACAAAGGGCCAGCCTGTGACGGCTCCTGCTCCCGGCTCCGTCCTCGTCCGCGAGCCTTCCGAAGCCCGTTCGGCCTGGAACCGCAAGCCGCCCGAGCCTCCGCGCTACACGGTGCTGAACAAGGAGGAGGTCGAGCATCTGCGCAGCCGTCAGCAGGCCGTCGGATCGGTGATTGCCGCGGGCGCGGGCGCCATGTTCGGCGTCATGATCGGCGGCATGATGGGCGGCCCCATGGGAGCCGTCGCGTTGGCCGTCGTGGGCGCGGCGATCGGCTTCCTGGCCTTCCGCTTGATGCGGCGCTAACCGGTCAGGCCGTCGCGCGCGCGCGCGACCGACGCAAGAGCGCGGCCGCCTCGGAGAAGCCCACGAGCTTCTCGCGCTCCTCGTCCCACAGCGCGAGGGTCACGCACTTGAAGCTGTTCCACATGGTCAACTTCGTGACCTTCTGGAACTCGGGGTTCTCTTCCATCGCCTTGGGCAGATTGTAGTTCGGGATGCGGCTGTTGAGGTGATGGATGTGGTGGAAGCCGATGTTGCCGGTGATCCACTGCAGGGGCGCGGGGAGCTCGAAGTACGAGCTGCCCTGCAGGCTGGCCTTGGCGAGGTCCCAGTTCTGGTCGAAGCGCCAATACGTGCCCTCGAACTGGTGCTGGACGTAGAACAGCCAGACGCCGACCGTCGCCGTCACCATGGAGACCGGCAGCTGCACCTGCAGGAACGGCCACAGGCCGACCGTGTAGGCCGCGACCGCGAGGATGCCGGCCAGCACCAGGTCGTTGAGCAGGATGCTCAGGCGCTCGTGCTTCCAGTCGGCCGGGATGATGACCGGGATGCGGTGGTTGATCAGGAAGTGGTACGACGGCCCGATGATGAACATCACCGGGATCGAGCGGTAGACCCGGTACTTGAGGCGGCCCCACTTCGACATCGCCGCGTACTCGCGCAGGGTCTTCGTATCGATGTCGCCCCAGCCGCGGTGGGTCAGGTTGCCGGACGTCGAGTGATGGATCGCGTGCGTCTGCCGCCAATAGCTGTAAGGCGTCAGCGAGACCACGCCGATCACCGCGCCGAGCAGGTCGTTCGCCTTCTGCGACTTGAAGAAGGAGCCGTGCCCGCAGTCGTGCTGGATGATGAACAGCCGCATCAGGAAGCCGGCGGCCGGGACCGCGAGGACGAGCGCGAGCCACGGGTGATGGTAATGATAGAGCGTGTGCATCGTGAACTCGATGGCGGCGAACGGCGTCGCCGTGTTGATCAGCTGCCAGAGGGACCGAGACAGGGCGGGCTCTTTGTACTTGGCGAGAAGGGCATTGAGCGAGGCGATGTCTTTCATGACCTATAGGATGCTGGAATAATCTCGGGAAAGCAATATCCCGGTCGCGGATTAGACGCAATAAATACATACCCCGCCAAAAATAGCGGGATTACGAGGGGTCTTCGGGCCCGCTTGCGCCCAGGTCCTAACGCGGAGGAAAGCGGGCCAAAGGACACCCGGCGCCGAGGCCGTCCGCCACTATAATCAAGGGATGAAGCTCCTCCGCGGCGGCTTGGCGCTCGTTCTCGCCTATGCCCTCGGCGTTCAGCCCGCCGTCGCCCAGGTCGTCGTCCGGCTCAATGTTCCGGCCGTCACGAGCGCCGGCTCCGCCGCGGCCGCCGGGGCTCGAGCGACGGGGAGCCTCTCGCTCCCGAACCTCGCGCTGACGCCCAGCGCCGCTCTCGGCCCGGCCGCGTTCGCGCCGGCCTTCGCCGGCGCGCCTTCGATCTCCGTTCCTCAAGCCGCGCTCGCCGCCGCTCCGGCGGCCCTCCCGGCCGCCGCGCCCGCCCTCGCGGCGTCTCCGCTCGCCGCGGCCGCCGTCGTTCCCGCCGCGTCGGCTGAGGCCCCGCGGGCCGCCAAGGCCCTCGCGCCCGCCGAGCGCCTCACCGAGATCCGGGTCGTCGCCGACAAGGCCGTCGAGAACCTCGATCGCGCCGACGCCGGCACTTCCCGCGGCAAGGCCGACGCCCAGTTCGCCGCCCTCACTCAGGAGAGACTCGCCGCTTCCGCCGGCGACGGCGTCCAGGCCCCGTCCGCGAAGGCCCTCGCCGACCTGCCGGCCCGCGCCTACCTCGACAAGCCCGCCGAGAACTCCTCCGGCGGCGAGAAGGCCGACGTCCCGGCTCCCAAGCCCGCCAAGACCGGCTTCTTCCAGGTTTTCAAGGACCCCGAGCGCAACAAGGCCTTCTGGCGCTACGTGAAGGGCTACAGCATCTTCCTCGTCGGCTACGAGATGTACGTCGTCGCCCAGCCCTACCTGATCTCGTCGATGGTCACCAACGCCCTTCACGAGAAGCACGACTCCCGCGCCGGCGACAAGGCCGTCGTCAACGAACTGATCCGCTCCGACCGCTCGCTGTCGCGCATCGCCCAGTGGGGCGCCCAGTTCTTCAGCTACGCCACCATCCCGCTGTTCACGCGCAACGCCGAGAAGGACGGCCCCAAGAAGTGGCTGGTCAAGGCTACCTTCGTCCGCGCCGCCGCGCTCGCGAGCATCGCCGGCGTCTTCTTCGCCACCGGCCTCATCGGCACCACCGCCCTGTGGGTCCTGTTCGGCCTCATCGCCGTCCAGTCCTTCTTCCAGGGCATCGCGATCACCAGCGAGGGCGCCGCCACGACGCGCCTGCTCGGCGACAAGAGCGTGACGTCCGACGAGCGCACCCGCGCCAACTCCATCCTGACCATCATCGGCTCCGTGATCTCGATCATCGGCCCCATCCTGGCCGGCGGCATCGCGCTGATGGGCCCGATCAAGGGGAAGGCCGGCGTCGGCGGCGCCGTCATCTATGCCGTCTACGCCGGCGCCATGGCGCTGACCGCTTTTATTTATGCGGGCATCAGGATGTTCGCCGGCCCCGGCGCGAACCCCGAGGCGGCGAACCTCGCCGCGCCCGCGCCGCGCACCTTCAAGAGCGTCCTCGGGACCCTGTGGACCTCGATCAAGGACGGCACCCGCATCGTCGTGAAGGACCGCATGCTGCGCACCATGCTGATCCTTTCGACCATCAGCTCCCTTTTCTCGGACCCGCTCGTGTTCAACGTCCTGCCCGAGTACGTGGAGAAGCTCGCCGCGACCAGCAGCATCGGCTCCCTGCTGCACGTTCCCGTGGCGGGCTGGCTGCTCCATACCATGACCTCGACTCCCATGGGCAACTTCGCCCTCATGGTCGCCATGGCCAGCGTCGGCAGCATCGTCGCCGCGCTCACGATCAAGCCGCTCACCAAGCTGTTCCAGAAGTTCGGCTTCAAGACCGACGAAGCCCTGACCGTGCCTTTCTACTTCCTGGCCGCGCTCGAGGCCCCGCTGTTCTTCCTGATGATCCACACTCCCAGCATCCTCGGCGCCGTCGCCCTTTACGGCCTGCAGTCCTTGGCCGTGGGCTACATCGGCATCGCGATCTCGGGCCTGTACCAGAAGAACCTGGGCGGCCAGAAGGACGAGAACGTCAACAAGATCCTGGCCGCGGACTCGCTCATCGGCATCGCGGCGGCGATCATCTCGACCGTGGTCTACGGCTTCATCCTGACCAACATCCCGATCGCGACCTCGCTGATCATCGCGGCCGCCGCGACCGGCGTCGTCTCATTGATCCGCCTGGCGGCGCCGTTCCTGTCGTTCACGAGGAGCCAGCGCAAGCCGCCCGAGCCGCCCGCCGCGCCGCCGACTCCGCCCGCGCACGCCATGCCGTCCACCGGCGAACACAACGGGCCGAACTCGATCCTGTCGACCCACCTCTGAGCGGGGAGCTCGGTCTGAGCGCGTTAGCTCAGTCCTGCGTGAAGGTGTGCTCGTGCCCCTTCAGCGTGATCGTCATCGAGCGGGAGCCCGCGCGGCCGTTCTTGTACGTGTCGCGGATCGTCTCGCCGTTGAGCTGCCAAATCACCGTCCCGGAGTCGGAGCCGGGGTTGTAGGTGATCTGGCCCGTGTAGATGCCCTTGGCGGGCGTCCAGCCCGAGAACGGCCCATCCTTGGTCGAGCCCTCGAAGCCGAGGAGGTCCTTGCCGGTCGCCGGGTCGCGCTTGATGGTGAAGCGGCCCGCGACGTAGCCCGTCCGCATATCGAACACCATCTGGTTCGCGTCGTTCTGCCAGACCTTGTAAGTGCCGTCGCCGCCGGGAGGGCCCTGGACCTGGCCCGTCTTGCCCGCCGCGCCCAGCGCCTGGAAGCCCGTGTTGACCGGCGCGACGGCCTTCTGCGCGACCGGGGAGGCGGCCGCGGCGGCCTGCAGGGCCGCGATCGCCTGAGGCGCGGAGGCCGCGAGGCGCCGCGAGCTCATCACGGCCGCGCCGAGCTCCTCGGACATGCCGAACGGCTGCGCGAACGAGGGGACGGCGAGGGCCAGGGCCAGCGCGAGCAGGGCAGAGGGTTTCATGAAGAAAAGATAAGCATTTCGGCCTACGGTCTCCTGAGCCTTAGGGGCCTAAAAGGACTGGGCCAAAGGGCCTATATGATAGGATCGCCCCATGAAGATCCTTCTCGCCTTGTGCCTGGCCGCGTTCGGGTCCGCCGGCGCCTCCGCGCTCGACTTCTCGGGCTTCGTCTCGAGCTGGAAGCAGGACTGCACCGACGGCTGCGCCTTGCCCGCCGGAGAGGAGAGCGGCGCCGCGTCGTTCGCGGTCGACGAGCCCATGAACCCGGGAGAGGCGCGTATTGGAAAATTCTCGCGCACGTATGCGTTTAAGACAGGCGAGACGGTGTCGGCGGACTTCACCGTCTACTTCGTCTGCCCGCGCGGCGCCAAGGGCGAGCCCGGCGTCGACTCCTGCCCGTCCCGCTACCTGCAGGTGCAGGCCGTGCTGACCGGCGACGCCCGCGCGTTCTGCGCCGCGTCGCTCAATCCCGCCGACGCCCATCCTTTCCCGGTCATGATGTGCGCGGGGGAGAACCGGCGCCGCCCCGGCGAGAGGCTCGGCGTGAGCCTCTCGCGCGACGACGTCAGTAGACCGTCGCGGCCTTGAAGCGGCGCTCGCGCGCCGCGGAACGCCGGAAGTCCGGTGAGGGCTGCAGGTCGCCCAGCTCGGAGATGCGCTTGGACGGCGCCGGGTGCGTCTTGAACATGCCGCCGCCCGCGCCGGCCTTGTCGGCTTGCGCCATGCGGTCGAGGAACGACTTCATCGCCGCGGGGTCGTAGTTCGCGTCGCGCGCGTACCGCGCGCCGAACTTGTCGGCCTCGTACTCCTTGTCGCGGCTGTAGCCGTTGACGACCAGGCTGTTGACCACGTCGTCGACCGTCCCCTTGAAGGCGTCGGTGAGCTGGGAGACCTGGGAGGAGCTGTAGTTCTTGGCCGCCTCCGTGCCCAGCACCGCGAACGCCGCCGTCAGGCGCGAGGTCTTGATCGTCTTGAGCCCGTGCTTCTTGGCCACGTGAGCGACCTCGTGCGCGAGCACGCAGGCGAGCTCGTCCTCGCTGCGCACGAGCTTGAGCAGTCCCGTCGTCACGAAGAGGAAGCCCCCCGGCGCGGCGAACGCGTTGACCTCGCCGCTGTTCAAGACTTGGACGTGATAGCCCCTGTAGACCGAGGGACGGTCGGAGGCCATCGCCACCGCCTGCGCGATCTTCTGCGCGTAGAGGTTGAGCCCCGGGTCGTTCAGCGGCTCGTAGCGGCTCATGATCTGCGCCGCGACGGCGCGGCCGATGTAGTACTCCTCGCTCTCGGAGATGTCCTCGGCGCTATGGCGCACGGCCGCGCCGACCTTGACCGCGCTTTGGAACTGCTCGTTGCTCACGCGGCCGCCGGTCATCGAGCTCACGTCGAGGTTCTGCAGGGACGAGCAGCCGCAGAGCAGCAGCGCCGCGGCGGCGACGGCGGGCTTGAGGGTCTTCACTTGGAGCCCTCCTTTCCGAGCAGGCCGCCCGCGCGCATGAACGCCAGCACCGCGGATTCGGGCACCGAGCGCTTCTCCATCGCGTCGACCGCGGCGAAGTTGGCCGGCGTGCCCTGCTTGTAGGAGCTCTCGACCTGCGAGTTGAAGCCCTTGCCCGCGAGCGTGACCTCGTCGGCCGTCGCCGAGCCGCCGACCGCGGAGCCGGCGGAGAGATGGACCTTCTTGGCGCTGACCGCGCTCTGGTGGATGTAGCCGGCGCGCGTCTTGTACCAGCCGCCGTCGGGACCGTCCGCCTCGAAGCTGTCGCCGAGCTTGGCGGTCGCGACCGCGGGCGCGAAGAACTGCGGGCGTTTGCGCACCGCCGTTTGCTGCACCAGCACGGTGATCGTCGCGGCGAATGCCGCCGAGGCGCCGAGCGCGGCGGCGGCGAGCGCGATCCGTAGGGCTGACTTTCTCATCGTTTTATTTCTCCGTGAGCGCCCAGGAGCCGTTCCAATCGGAGGGCGGCGGCTCGGCGCGGAAGTGACGGCAGCGGGCGGCGTATTCGTCGGACGCGTGATCGGGTCCATGGGCGCCGGGCAATGCCTCAAACGCGGCCTCGGCCTCGTCGAAGCGGCGCCGGCGGTACAGCTCGAGCGCGGCCTCGAAGGCGCGCGCCTTCGCCAATAAACGTCCGTCCGTCTCTCCGGCGAGGCCGATCAATTCGTAGACGCGGATCGGCCGGCGCTTCCCTTTCACCATGACGAAGTCGAGCTCGCGCGTCTCGATCGCCGCGCCGGCCGACTCGCGCGTCGACTCCGAGATCAGGATGTAGCTCCCGTAGGCCTTGTTCGCGCCCTCGAGGCGCGAGGCGAGGTTCACGCTGTCGCCGAGCGCCGTGTAGCTGAAGCGCCGGGCCGAGCCCAGGTTGCCCACGATGGCCGGGCCGGAGTTGAGGCCGATGCGCGCGCGCACGGGCGGGTAGCCCGATCGATCGAACTCGCCTGCCAGCTCGACGAGCCGCTTCTGGTTGGCCAGCGCGGCGCGGCAGGCGACCAGCGCGTGGCCCTCGCAGGCGAGCGGCGCGTTCCAGAAGGCCATGACCGCGTCGCCGATGTACTTGTCGAGGGTGCCGCCCGAGGCCAGGATCGTGTCGGTCATCTCGCCGAGGTAGCGGTTCATCAGCTTGGTCAGGCGCTCCGGCTCGAGCTTCTCCGAGATCGTCGTGAAGCCCTCGATGTCCGAGAAGTAGATCGTGATCTCGCGCCGCTCGCCGCCGAGCGCCAGCGCCTCGGGGTTGTCCGCGATGCGCGAGACGATCTCGGGCGAGAGGTAGCGCGAGAACGCGCCCTGGATGTAGCGCTTCCGGCGCCCCTCGACGGCGTAGTTGTAAGCGGAGGCCGCGGCGAAGCCGAGCCACAGCGAGAGCTGGGGCGCGACCATGTCGGCGACGACCCCGCGCCGGAACGCCGCGCAGGCGGCGGCCGCGAGCGCCGCCGACGCGCCGAGCAGGATCAGCGGCGCGGCTCCCGCGGCGTCGGCGAGGCCGGAGGCGGCGCCTCCCGCGAGCAAGGCGAACAGGATCAGCGCGGCGAGGAACGCCGTTCCGGCGGGTTTCAGGTACGCTCCGTTCAGGAGCGTGTCGGCCGCGGCGGCCACGATCTCCGTGCCGGCGAGCTGGGGCGCGACGGGGGAGGGGCGGTTGTCGAGGAGGCCGGCGGCGCTCATTCCGACGAAGACGAGCTTGTCCTTGAAAAGCGCCGGGTCGAGCTCGGGCTTGCGCTTCTCGACGATGTCGTTCCACGAGAGGGCCAGGTCGGCCGCGGGATACGAGGCGTACGTCTTCAGGAGCGGATCGCCGGTCAGCGAGACGCCGTGGAAGTTCACGAGCATGCCGCCGCCCTCGAGCGGGGGGTGAAAGTCCTCCAAGCGGCGCCCCGAGTCGACCATCGCGGCCGCGGCCGCCAGGCTCGGAGAGGTCTTTCCCGAGGGCAAGGTCGTGGCGAGCGGCACGCGCCGGAAGACCCCGTCGATGTCCGCGGGCGTGCTGGTATCGCCGAGGGCCGCGGCGCCCGACGCCAGCGCCGAGATCGGCCGCTTCTCGCCGCCGCGCGTGACGTTCTGCGCGAGAACCGTGCGGCCGAACTTCTTGAGGCTCTTGCCGAACTCGTCGTCCTCCGCCGCCGCGTAAAAGGACGGGTTCGAGAAGATCTGGTCGAAGACGACCGTCCGCGCGCCGCCCTTTTTCAGGAATTCGAGCATGGCGACGTAGATCGTGCGGGGCCACGGCCAGTACACGGCGTCCTTCTCGAAGCGGTCCAGGCTGGGCTGGTCGATCATGACGAGGACGATGCGCGGATCGTGCCGTTCGGGGACCGAGAGCCGTCGGAACCGCCAGTCGAGCGTCTTGAGCTCGACGGAACGCGCGACCTCGGAAGGACGGACGAGCAGGACCAGGCCGCCGACGGCCGCGAGCACGGCCGCGGAGGCGAGGAACCCCTGGAGGCGGGCTTTCACACGGAGAGTGTAGCGAAATAATTTGTCCGCTTCTTGAATGGCAATCGGCCGCGGGCGGCGCTAAACTGACCTCATGAACGCCGAACGGCTGATCCTGACGGCGCTGCTGGCGACGGTCCTGGCCGCCTGCGCGGGCCCTTCCGCGCGCATCAAGAAGCACCAGGCCGAGTTCGACGCCTACCCGGCGGACGTCCAGCAGAAGATCCGCAAGGGGCAGGTCGACGTCGGCTTCACGGACCAGCAGGTCGCGCTGGCGCTTGGGCGGCCGGACCGCATCTACGCGCGCAAGACCGAGACGTCTCAGCAGGAGGTCTGGGCCTACGGCGGCTCTTACGGCTCCCGCGTCGGCGTCGGGCTGGCGATCGGCGCCGGCGGGCCGGGCTACACGAGCGCGGGAATCGCCGCGGACTCCGGGCCCGGCATCGACCGCGGCGAGAAGACGCGCGTGATCCTGCAGAACGGCGTCGTCGTCGCCGTCGAAAGCCGCACGCAGTGACGGCCGGGCGGGGCCCATGCTCGAGGAATTCAAGAGCGCCGCGCGGCAGCCCGAGACCCCCGGCTACCGGCGCTGGTTCTCCGACGCCGTCATGGAGCTCATCGTCTGGTACTCGCCCACCGGGGTCGTCCGCGGCTTCCAGCTCTGCTACGACGGGGACGGGCGGGAGCGCGCGTTCACGTGGCACGTCGAGGCGGGGATGGCGCACACCGCGACGGACGGCGCGCCGCGCGCGGACCTCGTGCTCGCGCAGTTCCAGGAGCGCTCCGCCCGTCTCGACCCCCCGCTCGCGGCTCTCGTGACGCGGAAACTCGAGGAGTACGACCGCTCGCATCCCGCCCCCCTTTGATTACCGGCCGGAGCCTGCTACACTCCGCGCCATGAGGCCCGGCCCGTGCTGATGCTCAAGGCGCTGCGCGAGCGCTCGATCGCCCTGCTCTGGGGCGGCCAGGCGCTGTCCGCGGTCGGCGACGAGATCTACCGCGTCGCGCTGATCTGGCTGGCCGTCGGCCTCATCGGCGCCGACGCCGGCTATCTCACGGCGGCGCAGTCCGCGGCTCTCCTCGTCCTGTCGCTCGTCGGCGGGCACTGGGCCGACGAATGGGACCACCGGCGGGCGATGATCGGCGTGGACGCGCTGCGCGCCTTGATCGTGCTCCTTCCCGTCGCCGCGTTCTATCGCGGCGGCGTCACGCTGACGGTCCTCCTCGCGACGGCGCTCGGGATCTCCTCCCTGAGCGCCTTCTTCGACCCCGCCCTGCAGGCGACCCTGCCGGACGTCTCTCCCGACCTGGAGACGCTCGAGGCCGCGACGGGCCTCATGGGGACGACCGTCCGCCTGGCGCGCGCCGTCGGGCCGGCGCTCGTCGGCCTGCTGGGGCCGCTGCTGCCGACCATCCATTTCTTCACGCTCGACTCCGCCAGCTTCGCGGTCTCCGCGTGGTCGATCTCCCGGCTCCGCGCGCGGATGAGGACGGCGCCGGCGCCCAGGCGGCGGCGCGCGGCCTTTCGCGAGAGCTTGGCCGCCGGCTTCCGCGCGGTGCGCGCGAACCCGCTGATGAGCGACCTGTTCCTCGTCCGCGGGGCCGTCGCCGCGCTGTGGGGGCTGGCCTTCTATCTCGGGCTCGCCCTCCTCGTGCGGGCGATGGCTCCCGGCGACATGCGCGCCTTCGGCTGGACGGTCGCGCTGTACGGCGGAGGCAACGTCGCGGGCGCGCTTTTCGTCGGCAACATCCGGCGCCGCCGCGCGACGCTCATCCTCTTCGGCGGCTACGCGTGCATGGGGCTGGGCTTCGCCGCGATGGGCGCGGCGCCGAGCTTGAGCTGGCTCGGCGCGGCGAGCGTCCTGGCGGGCTTCGGGGGGCCCGTCAACGACGTGCCCTTCTTCGACCTGGTCCAGCGCGGCTACCCGATCGACGAGCTGACGCGGATCTTCCGCCTGCGCATGGCGGTCGAGACGGGCTGCTCCCTCCTGTTGATGTCGTTCTCGCCGGTCCTCTTGCGCGCCTACTCTCCCCGGCCGGTCATCATCGCCTGCGGGCTCGGGATCGCGGCGCTCGGCGCGGCGGGGCTAGCGGTCCACGCGCGACGCGATCCGGAGCCCTCCCTCGGCGCAGTTCCGAGATAGAGCCGTGACAGCCGGGCCATGGCCCGGCTCCCGGGCCGGCTCTATAATGGCCGCGAGGGAGGGACTCATGTCGAGATGCGACGTCGCGGTCGTCGGAGCGGGACCCTACGGCCTGTCGGCGGCCGCTCATCTGAGCGCGATCAAGGGCCTCGACGTCCGCGCCTTCGGCGAGCCGATGGAGTTCTGGAAGTCGAACATGCCCGAGGGCATGTTCCTGCGCTCCACGCTCGTCGCGTCGAGCCTCTCGGACCCTCGCCGGTCGATGAGGATGGAGGATTTCTTCGCGGAGCACCGCGCCGCCCCCCAGGTTCCCATCCCCTTGGACCGGTTCGTCGAGTACGGGACCTGGTTCCAGCGCAAGGCCGTCCCGGGCCTCGACCGGCGCCGGGTGCGCGTCGTCGAGAACGAGGCGTCGGGATTCCGGCTCACGCTCGCCGACGGCGAAAGCCTGCGCGCCGGGCGCGTGGTCGTCGCCGGCGGCATCGGCCCGTTCGCCCTGAGGCCGGCGGTGTTCGCGGGGCTTCCGGGGGTCAGCCACGTCAGCGACGGGCGCGACGTGGCGCGCTTTCACGGCAAGCGCGTGGTCGTCATCGGAGGAGGACAGAGCGCGATGGAGACGGCGGCCCTCGTCCACGAGGCGGGGGCGCACGTCGAGGTCCTCGTGCGCAACGGCGGCGTGCGCTGGCACGGCCACACCGGCTACGCGAAGAAGGTCTCCGATTCCTTCATCAGCAAGCTCCTGCACGCGCCGGCCGGCGTCGGCCCGGCGGGCCTGAGCCGCATCGTGGCCGCCCCTCTCGCGCTCAAGCTCTTTCCGCGCTTCCTCCAGGACAGGATACGCGAGCGGACCCTGCGTCCGACGGCCCTGAAGGGCCTGATGGAGCGCATGTCCAGCGTGACGATCTCGCAGGGCCGCGTCGTGGTCGCCGCCAAGGCCGACAGCGGGCGCCTCATGCTCGACCTCGACGACGGCAGCGTGCGGCGGGCGGATCACGTCCTGCTGGGGACCGGCTATAAAATCGACGTCTCGCGCTACGCGTTCCTGGCCCCCGAGCTGCTGAGCCGGATCAGGACTCAGGACGGGTTCCCCCGCCTCTCGGCGGGCTTCGAGTCCTCGGTGCCGGGACTGCATTTCATCGGCGCCGCCGCGGGCTGGTCCTACGGTCCGCTGATGTACTTCGTGGCGGGGACGGAGTTCGCGGCCGGGGAGCTCGCCCGGCGCGTCGCGCGCCGCGCGAAGGCGAATTAGGGCCCGGACGGCTCGACCCGGCGCAGCCAGATCTCGCGCCAATACAGCACGTTGGCCCGCGGGCAGCCCCGCGCGCAGATCCCGTCGCAGAAGACGGTCTCCAGCACGACGGTGTCCTTGAGGTCGCGCATCTCTCCCGTCCTCTCGAGGATGATGCGCTCGACCCGGCGGCCGACGCGGAAGCGGCGGCCGCAGTAGGAGACCATCGCAGGGGAGAACTCGAGCCCTCGGTTGGTCTGGCGCGCGTCGAGCGTGGCCTCGATCTCCTCGAGCGTCTTCACTTGGACCCAGTCACCCACGGACAAGCCCAGGGCTTCGCTGGGCGTCTTTGCCGGACGCCCGGCCCGGGTCCGCCGCGCGGCCAGCACCTTGACCTTGTTCGCCAGGGAGCCCGCCATCGAGCGAGTCAGCTCGCTGAGGGTCAGATTGCGGGTCAGCAGATCGCGCAGGTATTGCGCGGGATGCCAGACCGGCATCGGCGTGGAGGCGGCCAGCAGTGCCGTCGATTGGCAGAAATAGCGCGAGCCGTCCTCGGCCGGGGCCGTGCGCGCGACGGCGTCCTTGGGCCCGGGCGCGGGCGGATCGCCGGGCCGGCGCAGCCAAGCCTCGTTCCAGAGCAGAAGACAGGCTCGCTGGCAGCCGGCGTGAGCGGAGCCGTCGCAGCGCAGGTCCTCGAGGAAGACGGTGTCGCTCAGGCGCCGGTGCGTCGAGGCGCCTTCGACGCAGAGCCGGTCGGCGCGGCGCCAGACGCGCGCCCGGCGGCCGGCGAAGCGCTCCATCTCGGGCATGAACGGTATGCCGTCGAGCGCGCCTCGCTCGTCGAGCGTGGCGCGGATCTCCGCCAGGCCGCGGACTTCCGCCACCTCGCCGCGCTGGAGCCCGAGCGACGCGGGCGAACCCGGGTTTTCCGATGATAATTGCATGCCGCCCAGTGTGCCATCGAAAGAGCGGGCGCACCATGACGGCGGAGGAACGCTGTTGTTGCGGGAGAGCTACTTCCGGAAGGACACGTCGAAGCGGCGGAACGTCGAGTTCAGCGCGCGTCCGTCGCGCGTCATGCCGCGCGCGGCCACCTGGTGGGGTCCCGCTCCGTAGCCGGTCCAGTCGTACCACCAGAAGCCGCAGGCGTGCCGGCAGGGCTGCCACGGCCCGCGGTCGATGGAGATCTCCGCCTCGACGAGCGTCTCGGTGGCGGCGACGCGGAAGGTGTAGTGCCCGGAGGACACGACCTCGTCGGCGGCGGGATATTCGACCTCGAGCTTGGGCTGGTCCATCGCCCCTGTTAATTACAACATTCACGGGGCCGACGCAAACCCTTCATCGGGCGTCAATGGCTTGGACGCTCCGCCGCGGATAGAATCCGGCGTGCCTCGTTCTTGCGCGCTCGCGCTTCTTCTCGCCGCCGGCCTCGTCCGGGCGGTCCCGGCCGCCGCGGACTCTTACGACGACCACGCCAAGCTGTTCGTCGACGGCAAGTACCCCTCGTCGACCGCGTGCCGGACCTGCCATCCCACGCAGTACCGCGAGTGGTCCGTCTCGCCGCACTCCTACGCGCAGCTGAGCCCGGTGTTCAACGCGATGCAGGCGGCGATCGGCAAGCGCACGAGCGGCACGAACGGGGATTTCTGCATCCGCTGCCACACCCAGCCCGGGATGAACCTGGGCGAGCCGACCTTCCAGGCGAACGCCGACCGTCATCCGATCGCGCGGGAGGGGGTCACGTGCGTCGTGTGCCACCGCGAGCCCTACGAGTACGGCAAGGTCAGCGGACGCTTCCACTTGACTGAGGCGCCGCTCACCGAGCCCGTGAACGGCCCGACGGGCGACGCCGAGCTCAAGCGAGTCCTCGCGCATCCCGAGACTTACTCCGTCACCGCCGACCCGAACCAGCCGGGGCGGAAGATCCATCCCGACGTGAGGCGTTTCTTCGCCTTGCGCACGCCGGGCTTCTGCGGCTCCTGCCATGACGTGACCCTGGGCAACGGCTTCCGCCTCGAGGAGCTGTTCTCCTCCTTTAAGAACAGCCCCGCCGCGCACATGGGGACGACCTGCCAGGACTGCCACATGGGCCTGGAGCCGGGCCGCCCCTCGGGCTACGCCGAGGGCCCGGCCGCGATCATCGACGGCGTCCCGACGCGTCCGCGCCGCCACGCGAACCACATGTTCCCCGGTCCCGACTATCCGATCGTGCACCCGGGCTTTTTCCCGCACAACCCGAAGGCGGCGGAGCTCGCCTCGATCCAGGACTGGCTCCAATTCGACCACAAGGCCGGCTGGGGCTCCGAGGAGTTCGAGAAGAGCGTCTCGTCGGCGACCCGCTTCCCGCCGCGCTGGTCCGACGCGCAGGACCGCCGCGACGCGCGCGCCGTGCTCGCGGAGCAGTTCGCCCTGCTCGCCGAGGCGCAGGAGAAGCGCCTCGCGCTCTTGCGCGAGGGGTATCGTCTCGGAGACTTGGACATTCGCCAGGCGGACGCCAAGAAGGGGCTGACGTTCGCCGTGCAGGTCGGCAACGGCATGCTCGGCCACAACGTCCCGGCGGGCTTCGACGCCGAGCGCCTGGTCTTCCTGCGCGTCACGGTCTCGGACGCGGACGGGAAGGTCGTGTTCCGCTCCGGCGACGTCGATCCGGACGGGGACTTGCGCGACCTGCACTCGGCCTTCGTCCAGGCCGGGCGCCTTCCGCTGGACAAGTACCTCTTCAACCTGCAGGCGACGACGATCGTCAAGCTTCCGCGCGGCGGGGAGCGCGACGAGGTCCTGGCCACCAATCTCGACGTCGATCCGCTCGCGTACGTCCGCCCCGAGACGTTCTCGAGCATCCTGACGGGGCGTCCCGCCGGCGCGCGGACCCAGCGCCGCGACATCACTCCGCGGTCGAGCCTTTGGCCCGAGTACCGGGTCAAGGGCTCCGAGCTGACGGGCAAGGGACCGTATCAGGTGAACGTGAAGCTGATCGCCGCGATGGTGCCCTCGAACCTGATCCGAAGCATCCAGTTCGTCGGTTTCGACTACGGGATGTCGGCGAAGCAGGTGGCCGACGCGGTGACCGAGGGCCAGCTGCTCCTCTACGACAAGACCGTGACGATCGGCCTCGACGGCCCGAAGACGATCCGGCTGGCGGAGAAGTGAGCGCGGCCGGCTGGACGGCGTTCGCGTTCCTGGCCGCCTCCGCCCTCGCGCCGTCGGCGAGGGCGGACGCGCCGGACTCGTACTTGTCGAACGACCCTTCCCCGCTGCGCCTGTACGACTTTCCCGAGCGTCCGCCCGCGCTCGAGATCGGCGACCCGTTCTTGGGCAGCGGCGAGATCCGCCGCGCGTGGACGCTGCCGACCGGCGCGGTGTGGAGCCCGTCGCTGCTGTTCTACGGGGTCCTGCGCTCGGCCGTCCAGACCAACGACGGCGGGACGTCGCCGCGCGTCTCGGAGTGGGCGAACCGCCTCGATTTCTTTGGAAACCTGCGGCTCTCGGGCACGGAGCGGGTCGTGGTCGGCTTCCGGCCGTTCGACTCGTTCGACAACAGCGCCGACAACTTCTCGGGCTACACGTTCGAGCCGCGATCCCAGCGCGGCTTCAACCCGGACTTTCGGGGGGCGCCCACGACCCTGTTCTTCGAGGGCGAGCTCGGCGAGATCTTCCCGGCCCTCGACGGCCACGATCGCCGCAATCTCGACTACGGGTTCTCCGTCGGGCGCCAGCCGCTGTCGCTGCAGGACGGCCTGCTGGTCAACGACGACGTGCTGGACCTCGTCTCCGTGACGCGCGACCACCTGGAGCCGTCCTGGGCGTCCAAGGCGAAGGTCTCCGCGATCTTCGGCTGGAGCCAGATCGAGCGCGGCGACAACACGCGAGATCTCGGCGCCCAGCTGTACGCCCTGAGCGGCTACGCCGACCTGCCGGCCGCCACCGTCGAGGGGGACGCGGCGTTCGTCGACTCCAAGAGCGACGCCGACGGCCTTTACGCCGGGCTCGGCTCCATCCAGAGGCTCGGCGGCTTCGGGACGACCTTGCGCGCCAACGGGTCCTGGGCGCCGGACCGCGAGACCTCGAAGGTCGGCTCGGGGGCGCTGCTGACCGCGGAGATCAACCACGGCGTCTCGACGCGCGACGACTACTTCTACCTCGACGGCTTCTGGGGGCTGGAGCGCTTCACCTCCGCGGACCGCTCGCCGACGGTCGGGGGGCCGCTGAGCCGCGTCGGCCTCCTATTCTCGTCCGTCGGCCTCGGACGCTACGGCTCGCCGCTGAACAACGACGTCAAGCGCTCCGCCGGCGGGGCGCTCGGCCGGCAGTTCGTCCTCGGCGAGCAGGACACGGCGCGGCGCGAGCTCATCTTCGAGATCGCGGGGCGGGCGCCGACGACCGGCGCCGCGGCGCCGGTCGACCGGGAGTCGGGCGGTGTCGGCGCGCGCTATCAGCAGGCGTTCGGGCGGCATCTGCTCGGCATCGTGGACGCGTTCGCCGCCGTCCGGCGGACCGCTCCGCCGTCCCACGGCGCCCGGCTCGAGCTGCAGGCGAAGTTCTAGCGCCCCCCCGTCAGCGATACTCGGACTTGGACTTGGGGAGCCGGTCCTTGACCTGCGGCGTCAGGTCCTTGTCGGCGATCGCCTTCGCCAGCGCCTCGCCGGCCTCCGGCGAGGGATGCGCGAGGAACGAGGCGGCCTCCGGGACGTCCTTGACGCGCCCAAGCTCCGCGCGCGCCGCCTCGAGCTGCCGCTGCGCGATCTTCTTGTACGCCGGGTCCTGGGCGCGGGCGACCGCCGCTTGAGCCGCTGCGGCCTTGGCGGCCTGCCCGATCACCCACAGGCGCGCGAGCTCCTCCGGCGACATCTCGGCGTTGACGTCGAGGCGAGGCGGATAGAAGCGGTGCCGGACCGTGCCCTGGGAGTAGCGCACGAGCTCGTAGTTGTAGTTCATCGGGTGGTTGGCGTGGACCATCTTGGCCAGCGTGCCGCCGTCGACGCCGGGCTTCAAGAGGCCGTGGCACTCGACGCAGCGCGTCGCGAGCGCGTAGAGATCGTGGGGATAGACCATGCCCGCCTTCGCGGCGGCGGCCTGCCGCGCGGCTTTGTGCTCCGGCGTCTCCGCGTCTCTTTTCCCGCCGTAGTCCTGGTGGGTCTTGAGCCAGCCGGAGGCGGGGCCGTGGCAGTGCTCGCACGAGACGCCGGCGATGACCTCGCCCGTCCCGCCGGGCGCGGGCGTGTAGTGGCAGTTCAAGCAGGTCGCGTTCCTCTTCATGCCGCGGTCGCCGCCGGCCGCGATCAGGATATCGGGCGCGGTCGCCTCGCGGTGCACGGTCTTGAAGCTGACGGCGTGCTTGGACGCCTTCCAGACCTCGAACTGAGGCTTGTGGCACTCCGCGCAGCGCTCGGGACCCACGAAGGCGCCCGGAGCGGCGTCGACCGGCGGAGCGGGGACCGGCGCGTCGTCCTGCGCGCGCGCGAGCGCGGGCGCCAGGAGAAGGACGGCGGCGAGGGCGAGACGAGTCATGAGATTCTCCGGGGCCGCCACATCTGGAATAGAGAGACGATCATCATGACGGCGAACGCGAACGCGTAGGCCGTGCCGCTCGCTTGCGACAGCAGCTCCCAGCGCGCGGAACGGTACTTGAGCAAGAACCAAGCCGCGATGTCGAACCACGAGCCGACGAAGGCCATCGTGAACAGGAGCATCGCCAGCCAGTCGGGAGCGTCGGCGAAGAGGAAGATGCCGCCGGTCGCGAAGTACATGACGCCGTGGCCGAAGGCGTGCTGGTGGGCCATGCGCAGCAGGACGGGAAGGCTCTTGTACGAGAAGTGCTCCTTGGCGCCGGCGTCGACCTGCGTGGTCACCTGCCAGACCAGCGCGACCGCGAACAGGTGGTTCAGCGCGAACGACGTCAAGGCCAAAGTCGCGAGCCACTTGGCCTTGCGCGGGAGCGAAGACAGCGTCACGCCGAACATGGCCCTATTAGAGCCGACGCGGGCGCCCTGCCGCTATCGCGGGGACGTCACATCGATTTGACGGTTCTAGCGGCGCCGGATGGGCGCGACGGGGCGGGTCCGGCTTCCGTAGTTCGTCTCGACGCGGCCCTCGGCGGCGGAGAGCTTCACGACGCGCGTGATGCGAGGCGTCACGATGCCGGCGTGGACCCAGACGCCCTCGACGGCGACGTCGCCGGGACCCGAGATGGTCTGCGTGATCCGCGCGGCGGCCTTATAGGAGTGGCCCGGGAAGAGCGGGTTGTCGAAGTCGAACTGGTCGCGGTCGTAGAGCGCCTCGACGCGGCCGCCGCCGAGGACGAGCGCCTGCATCGCGAACGGCTTTCCGTCCTTGGCGGTCCCGGCGGGGGCCGTCAGGACGCGGATTTCGTACCGGGAGAAGATCGTCTGAATGTCGGCCGGCGCGATGTAGTAGATCTCGGAGCCGCGGAAGCCGGAGTCGGTGAAGAAGTCGAGCGGAGACTCCGAACGGTCCGCGGCCGCGGCGAACATGGCGTCGGCCGCCGCGAGCGGAAGGACGCGGACCGCGGCGGCGTCGAGGCCCGGGATGCGCGAGGAGAGCCAGGACAGCGTCGTCGCGTCGGGAGCCTTCAGCGTGGCGTAAAGGCCGGCCGGGACGACCGACGGGAGCGGAGCGGCCGCGGGCGCCTCCGCCGCCGGAGCGGAGACGGGGGCGGGGATGGAGGACAGCGGCGGGACCGCGCCGAGTCCCGCCGGCGAGCTCTCGAGCAGAGCGTCGATGCGGGCCGCCGGGACGGTCTGGGCGGCGGCCGGGACGGAGGCGGCGAGAACGGCGGCGGCGAGGAAAGCGTTCATGGGAAGAGTGTAGGACGCTCGCGTTCGACGGGCATGGGCTCATCGGGCCGGGAAAGGGGGGACGATCGGCCTAGGAGAAGATCAGAAAAGAATGGAGAGATAGTTGTAGATGTTCATGAAGAACGGGCTGCTGCGGCCTTCGCGGATCATCCGCTCCTCGCGCTCCCAGAAGTGGAGGTTGGCGGCCGGCCACATGTAGCCGTAGTGATAGCTCGTCAGATTCCGCTCCCGCGCGGTCAGGCGGGCCTCGGGATAACGGGAGTACTTCTCGGCCACGGTCTTCATCTCCGCCAGGGCCGCCAGGCGTTCGGCCTTGGCCGCGTCCAGGTCGGCGGTCCGCTCGGCGGAGCCCTTCGGCGCCTGCAGAGCACGCCGCAACCAGAGCGCGTGGCGGATGCGGCCGAAGGTCACCTCGAGCATCAAGCGCAGCTCCTCGTCCTTCACGCCGGAGACGTCCGGGATGTGCGCGGCGGCCTCTTCCAATCGCGCGCGCTCGTCGGCCAGGGCGGCGGGGTCCCGGCGCAGCTCCTTGATCGTGCGGCGGGCGAGCACGCGATGGACGGACTTGATGAAGGGCAGCTCGTCCATGCCGTTGGCCGAGCTGAGCATCGGCAGCAGGCCGGCGTCCTTGATGTAGCGGTTCTGGTAGTCGAGGATACGGGTCCAAAGGGCGTGGTCCTCTCCCAACAGGTCCAGGCCCGCCAGCGGATTGCCGCGCGACTCCGCGGAGGTCAGCAGCGCGGCCGTCCAATCCATCAGCCAGTAGCCGAGCTCCTGTCCGGTCGAGAAGACCAATTGCCCGGAGACCCCGGAACGCTCCAGGGCGTCGACGTCTTCGGAGCGCGTCTTCAGGTAGTTCGTCAGCAGCAGGGGAAGGTCGATGTCGATGCCCACGAAATAGCTGTTCTCGGGGAAGAACCAGGTCGGGCGCTTGCGGGCCTGCGCGGTCATGAAGAGCTTCATGTCCTTCAGGTCCGTCCGGCCGTACACCGGGGCATTCTTGTCGTCGAGGCCGTAGAACATGACCGTGTGCGGCAGGACTCCGACGCGCGGGTTGGCGAGCGCCGGGAGGAAGTTATAGTTGCCGGTTTGCGGGTCCTTCTGCCCCATCGACACGTGGACCTTGACGAAGAGATCCGCGCCCTGGCCGTTGAGCTTCTCCTGCACCGCGTTCATGCACTCGAGCGTGGCCTTGCGCGGCAGCGGGGTGAACTCGCTGCTGCCGAGGTCCATGCCGATGAAATCGGCGTTCAGCTCCTTCTGGATGCGGGACGCGGCGTTCGCCGCCCTGCGGCAGAAGTGATCCGGTTCGAGCCACGCCGCCAGCGAGGAGACGCCCAATGGAGCGTCGAACAGACGCAGGCTTTTCTGCTGCGTGGAGGACAGGCTGACCGACAGCCCCGTGCGGATGCCGAGACGCTGGGCCAGGGAGAAAGGAGCCTTCAGCGGCTCCAGCGAGTGCGTCCTCAGGCCCACGACCTCGAGCACGTTCTGGCGGTTGCGCGCCAGCCAGCGAACGGTGTCCTCGGCGATGGTTCCCGTGCCGCCCAGGAACCCGGCGGCCCATTCGGACGGATGCTCGGTGTGAAGGTGAAAGCCCCGGTCCTTGAGGCGCGCCCGCCATTCATAAGTCGGTCCGCAGCGCTGAGCGAGCTCCGACGGCGAGGGGCTGATCTGGCGCCGCGGATGGGGAAAGAGGAAGCCCAGCTTCTCGAGGCCGTAATAGGCGGCCGACGCCCACTCGCGGTCGACGGCGCGCACGCGCACGGTCACCCCGCCCGGACGGCAGACCAGCTCCACCGTGTCGCCCGCGGCCGGGTCGGAGCGTTCCAGCCGCTCCAGCGAGAGCGCGTCCGCGGGGAGTCCGGCGGCGCGCAGGATCAGCGCGAAGTCCTCGCGGACGGCCTCGAGCTGGGCGATCGGCGCGGGCGCGAGATAGCTTTCCGGGTCCTCCCCGGGCGCGGGCGCCGAGTCCGCGGCGGGTCCGGATCCGCCCCAGACCGCCTCTCCGGCGTACGCCGGCGCGTCGGCCGGAACCTGCGCCGCGACGGCGGGCGAAAGAAGCGCGAGCAGTCCGAGCGCGATCGAAGGAAGCGTCATTTTTCGGTCACCGTGATGTCATAGACTACCCGAGAACGCGGCCGCGGGCTCTGCGGCGATAGACCTATCCTCCCGCGACATTCGGCCTATCCGCCCGGCTCGATCAGCGCTCGCGGAGGAAGGTCCCGTCGAGGACGCGCGCGCCGCGCCGGCTCTCCGAGCGCACCTCGAAGACCCAGCCGTGCGCGTCCTCGGCCAGGATCGTGAAGCGGGGATCGGAGCCCATCAAGCCGCGAAGGGCGCCGAACTTCGAGCCGCACACCCCGTAGCGCGCGTGGAAGGTCTCCAGCAACGTCCGGCGCGTCTCGTCCGCCGGGAGCCGGGCGTTCGAGACGTCGAACCACTTCTGCCAAACGGCGGGGTCCCAGTAGTACATGAACGTCGGGTCCATCAGCACGGGGTAGCGGTATTGATCCGCGTAGTAGAGGAGCTCGGGCGGCTCGTCCCAGTCGCACGTGTAGACCGTGTCGCCCGGCGGGGCGTGCGCGGACAGCGCGCGAGCGAGGCCTTCGAATCGCGGCGCCTCGACGTTGCGGAAGTCGCGCCGGACCATCGACGCCTCGACGCCGGTCGCGGCGCCCATCGCGAGGAGCCAGAGAAGGGCGAAGGCCTGCCCGGCGGCGCCGTAGTCGCGGAGGAACTCCTTCTCGCCGTAGCCTTCGCAGGCGTCGGTGAACAGGAAGGCGCAGAACAGCGTGGTCACGGGGACCGAGTACTCGAGGAACCGCTTCGACGCGCACGTCAGGGCGACGAGGAGCAGGGCGACGGGGAACAATATCCGGGTGCGCTCCGAGAGGGGACGGGCCCGGTGCATGGCGACGTACGCCAGCCCCAGGACGTTGACGATCAGCGGGGCGTTGCCGACGAGGAACTGGCGCGTGTCGAGCGGCAGGAGCTCGTTGGCCAGGAAGAGGTTCACGTGCTTGGTGAGGCCGAGGAACATGACGTAGAGGTTCTGCACGTAGAAGAACTCGAGGTTCTTGGGGAAATAAGGATGGACGACCATGGCCAGCGCGTAGAAGACGAGCCCCGCCGCCAGGACGCCGCCGTCGGAGCGGCGCGAATGGAATTTGAGATAAGCCCAGCGGATCGCGGCGAAGACCTGCGGCAGGAACGCGGCGACATAGGATAGGGGATAGAGAAAGCTCAGCGCGGCGAAGGGCTTGCGCCGGCCGTTGAGCAGGAAATGCAGGCTCCAGAGGAGCAAGGCCGCCGAGAGGACCTGCGGACGCGGGACGAGCCAGCGCCACCAGAAGAAGCCCCCGCCGGCCAGCAGGAGCCAGAACCAGTACCAGCGGGCGCGGACGCCGTTGAGCGTCAGGATCGCGAAGAAGCTCGAGAACGCGAAGGCCGAGAGCAGGACGGCGGCGAGCTTGGCGCCGAAGGCGAGGTCGCCGAAGTAGGTGAACGGGACGAGAAGCAGATGGAACAGGACGCTGCCGTCGCTGAACTTGTCCCGCCAGAGGCTGAACTGGGCCCACGGGAAGCCGTCGCGGAAGAAGCCGTGGTGGCGCAGCAGCCAGGCGAACTTGATGTGGAAGTAGGAGTCCTCTTCCGGGAGATAGGGAGTTTGGAACTGGAAAAAGGCGCACAGCCCCGCGCAGAAGAGGAAAACGCCCAGCCACTCGGTCCAGAACCGGCGCGCGCGGGTCATGTTCGATGGGATTCTATTACAATTCCGTCCCTTGAAATCCTCCCCGGGCGGAGCTACACTGCGGCGAAGCGTCTCCCGTCGAGAAAATGATCAAAACGACCCGCTCGCGCCTCGAAATCCGACAAGAACCCGACCGGACGGCCTCGGTGGTGGGGGCTCTTCTCGTCGCCGTCGGCGGCACCGAGGCGCTGCTGTCTCTGACCTTGATCCTTTCGGAGTGGACGTTCCCGGTGGGCCGCGGCAACCTCTATCCGGCGATCCGCATGTTCGCGGCCTTGGCCTTCGCCGGCGCCGGCTGGTTCTTCCTGCGCGGGCGCTGCCGCTTCGTGCTCGATCTCGAGCACCGCATGGTCGCCCGCTACATGGGCGTGGGCAGCCAGGCGTCCGGGGGCAACCGCAGCTGGGACTTGGGCGAGTTCGCGGCGGTGGTCCTGATCCGCCGCGAGAAGCGCCGGGTGCTCAAGCGCTTCAGCGCCAGGACCGAGATCGTCTGCCTTCGGCGCCCCGACGGCTCGGACCTCGAGCTGTACTGGTCCGGCGACGGCGGCGACGAGATCGCCGCGCGCGTCTCCGGCTTCACCGGCCTGCCCTACCTCGGCCGCGGCGCGGTCTAAGGCTCTTGCTTTGGGGCGGCGGCGGGGCTATTCTGTCGGGATGCGAGGAATCAAGCCTCTTTGCGCGGCGGCTTTGCTCCTATGGTCCGCGCTGGCGCTGGGCCAGGAGTGCGTGAACGTCGCCGACGGCGAGCCGGTCGGGGCGACCCAGGAAGCGACGGCGGAAGACTGCGTCCGCCGATGCCAAACGATGTTCCACAAGCATCCTCTTCTTAAAGACACCAAGAAGTTCGAGTGCCGTTACGGCGACAAGACGGTGTGGCGCGCCGCCGCTCAAGCGAGGCGGTCGCAGATGGGCTCGGGGGGCGACTATCGCCCGCCTAGCATAGACCCTGACCCAAGCGTTTTCAACTGCCAGGTCTTCGGCAACGGCACCATTTGGGGGGCGCAGCCGGCGGCCACCGCGGCGGAGTGCGAGGCTTCCTGCCATAAGGCCTACGAGAACCCCGAATTGCCCGAGAAGCCCGAGGCTTTCGAGTGCCGATACAACGGTCAAGCCATCATGCGTCTCGGCTCGACGGCATCAAGGCCGTCATATCCGCCCGGGGCACTGTGCAACGACGGCGAAGAAATGTTCAAGCCCGGCATGACTTCATGGCCCGACAACAAGCACATCAAATTCGAATTCGCCGACAAGCGGCGGCTATTCAAGGACTCCCAGCGTCCGTACGTCACTATCAAGGTACCCTGCGCGGGGGCGACGGCCGGTCGTGAGATCACCGTCGAATGGGAGACCGTCAACGCCTTTAATCGCACGAATCTGCAAGTCTGCACGATCCGGCTGTTTCAAGGGCACGTCTTCTTGGCAAGCCTCTATCCGGAAAAGCGGCCGTACGGGGCGTCGGGCAAGCTGCCTGTCCCGTTCTCACGCTACTCCGTGACGGGCGATAACTTCCACGTGGCCATGCAGTTGTGCGCCGGCAGCGCGGCGCTCGAGACCACGATGAGCGCGCCGTTCTCGATCGCCAAGGGAGGGGCCCCTTGAATCAGTCTCTCGCGGGCGGCTGCGCCTGCGGAAAGGGCCTCAATTCTCCGAGGGGTTCCCGTCGGGGTGGGCGCAATTGGCGCGATGCTTGCGGGGGACGCTCGCGAGTAGTTCGCCCGCGGCGTCGCACAGCGGATTGGGGCCCTTTCGCGGGCCGCACCCCTTCGTCTCGTCGTTGATCACCGCGCAGGCGATGTCGAAATAAGGGACGGCGGCGGCGACGACGTCGTCGTCCCAAATCTCGTGGTTATGGGCGTCGAGTCGGCGGGGCCAGACGGACCGGGACGTCGTCGCGATGTCCTTCATCAGCGCGATCCGGGTCTCGTCCGTCGGAGCGGGGTCCTTCTTCTGGTAGGCGGCGCCGAGCCGCGTCATGGTGTCGAGATTGCGCGCGCGGTCCGTCAGCGCTTTGGCCAGGGCGGTGGTCTGCCGCTGGTCGCGGGAGCCGGCGAGACTGGATTAAAGATCCTTCTCGAGATACGGGGCCGCGTCCTGGAACTCGCCCGCGAGCCACGCGCCTTGCGCGGCGACGCTCAAGTCTTTCTCATAGATCCGCGAATGATGGAAGTCCTGGGGATCGTCGGCCTTGATCACGCGGGAAGAGGCCAGCATCATCCTCAGGATGTCGAGCGCGGCGAACTTCGCGGCGTCCGGCTTGTTCGCCGTATATTGATTGTAGGCGGGATTCAGCGCGTCGAGGGTGTGGAACTTGTCGGCGGCCACGTAGAGCACCGACGTGGCGACGGCGTAGATATAGGGGTTCGTCTGGTCGCCCGACGCCTTCATGATGTCGCGGATCGGCTCGAGAAGGATCAGGCAGACTCCCGGGTTCTGCGAACAGGGCTCGAAGATGAAGCTCGCCACGTGGCGCGGACCTCCGACCTGCGCGCTGTCGGGGCGAAACAAGTATTCCCGGGCCTGATGGATCATGTAGACGCCGCCGCCTGAGTTGTACTGAGGACGGGCGAAGTTGTACTTGGTGCCGTCGTAGAACAGGCCTTCGGCCGGCTTCTGGGCGGCGGCCTGCTGCTTTTGGGCGGCGGCGCGCGCGCTGTCGATGAGGGACTCGGAGGCGTCTTGCGCGCGGGAGATCGGGGGGATTGAGCAGAGCAGGGCCGCGAGGAGCGCGAGGGGTCTCATGGAGCTAGTATGGACCCGGCCATCTCCGACGTCAAGACCTGGCCGGTGGCTGATCCGGCGCCGCGGCGCGATCTAAGCGTCGCCGCCGACTGTGCTAAGATCGGGAGCGTGACCGCCCTCCTACCGCTCATCCTGCTGCTCGTCCCGGCGGCCCGCGCCGAGACCCCGTCCCGCGAGGAGACCGCCCACTTCGCCGCGCTCGCGCTGAAATGCGCGACGACGGAGTTTCCCAATAAGCCGGACCACGTGATCAACGACGCCTCCGATCTGGAGCGCCCAAGCGTCGCCCACCCGTCGTTCTACGGCTGCTTCGACTGGCACTCGAGCGTCCACGGCCATTGGCTCATGGTCCGCTCCCTGAGGCTCCATCCGGATCTTCCCGACGCCGCGCACCTGCGCTCGGTGCTGGACGTCCAGCTTTCGACGACAGCCGTCGCGGGCGAGGTCGCCTATCTCCGGCAGCCCCAGCGCGTGATCTTCGAGCGGACCTACGGCTGGGCCTGGCTGCTCAAGCTCGCCGAGGAGCTGCGCGGCTGGGACGACCCGGACGCCAAGCGCTGGTCGGCCAATCTCGCGCCTCTCACCGCCGAGTTCGTCGGCCGCTACGAGTCCTTCCTGCCGAAGCTGACCTATCCCCTGCGCACCGGCGTCCACCCCAACACCGCGTTCGCCCTCGCCTTCGGTCTCGACTACGCGCGGGCGGCCGGCGACAAGAAGCTGGAGGATTTGATCGTCGAGCGCTCGAAGACTTACTTCGGCAAGGACCGCGACTACCCGGCGGCCTGGGAACCGGGCGGGGAGGATTTCTTCTCGCCGGCGCTGGTGGAGGCCGACCTCATGCGCCGCGTCCTGTCGCCGGACGAGTTCGCGCGCTGGCTCGACGGGTTCCTGCCCAAGCTGGGCCGCGGCGGGCCGAAATCGCTCACGACCCCTGCGGTCGTGACGGATCGCTCCGATCCGCGCATCGTCCATCTCGACGGCCTGAACCTCAGCCGCGCCTTCTGCCTCATCGGGATCGCGTCGGGCCTGCCCGCCAAGGACGCCCGCCGGCCGGAACTTCTGGATCTGGCGAAGCGCCACATGGAAGCCACCTTGCCCCACGTCGCGAGCGGCGCCTACGAAGGCGAGCACTGGCTGGCGACGTACGCGATGCTCGCCCTGACGGCGCCCGAGCGTTAGGCCGTTCCGGGCCGCAGCGTCGTGCGCTTCTGCGCGAACAGGCCGCGCAGGGCGCGCGCCGTGGGGACTTCCGCCTTCTTCGCCGGGCCCTTCGGGACGGCCAGGCACACGCCGATGCGCCCCGCCGCGTCGAAGCGCGCCTCGGGGCCGACGCGGAATACCTCGACGCCCGCCGCGGCGGCGCGGTCGGCCAGCTCGCCGACCAGGTCCATGATCGGGGCCGTCGCCCGGAAGCACCACGGGCAGGAGCGGTGGTCCACCGAGAGGCGGCCGCACGCCGGGCAGCAGCGCCCCATCTTCACGTAGCCGTCCTGCACGAGCAGAAGGCGCGCGCAGCCCTGCTGAAGCGCGGCCGCCGCGCCCTCCAGGCCCGCGACGGCGCCGCCGTCGCGCAGCTCGTCGAGGAACCGCTGGACGAGGACCGTCTCCCGGACCTTGCGGGCCTCGCGCTCGTTGTGGGCGACGCGCTCGGTCACCGCGGCGTCCGGCCGGTCCGGGCCCAGCAGAGGCTCCAGGATCAGGCCGTCGCGCAGCTGCGGCGCCATGAGCGGCTCGAGCGCCGCGGCCAGCTCGGCCGTGGTCCCCAGGATGAAGCGGTCCGCGCGCCGGGAGCGGCGCAGGTCCTCGGCGCGGGCGGCCAAGCCGGCGAGCCCCTCGACGCCGATCTCCACCGCGAGATCCGCGAGTTCCCAAGACTCGCCGAGATGGACCTCGACGAACCGCGCGCGGCGGGAGTCGAGGAGCAGGATCAGGAAGCGCTTGTACTCGCGCTGCAGGGCGTAGAGCGGGGACAGCTCCGCGCGCGCCGACGCCGTCAGCGAGGCCGTGAACGGCTCCGGCGAGGCGAACGTCTCGAACACGTCGTACTTGGCGCAGGAGACGACGCAAAGGCCGCGCCGCGAGCCGGGGACGAACTCCCCGCGCACGAAGCGCGCGATCCGGTCGATGTCGACGCCCAAGGCCTTCAGCGCCGGATCCGTCGCGGGCGCCTCGCGCAGCAGGCGGTCCAGGGTCGAGGGATACGCGCCCGCCTCGTCCACGGGGAGGCGCAAGGTCGCGACGTTCTCTTCGGGGGAGCGCCACGCCGACAAAGCGTCGGCCCGTTCGGCGCTGAGGAAAAAGGACGGGGGAGTGGAAGACATCGAGATCGGGCCTCACGGGGAGCATAACAGCCCGTCATATTTCCGTCAAGGAAACGGGAAGTAAATTTATCGTCTTCCCAATGTGACCGGGTCTTGACGAACGGCCCCGCGGCGTCTATCCTGGGGGAGCGTTCTTAGGAGGAAGCCCGCATGAGTCCCCTCGTCCTTCTCGCCTCGCTCTCCGCCGCCGCCCTCGCGGCCCTGCTCGCGTCCGGCCGCTCCGAGCCGCGCAAGGTCCCGGTCCGCGTCCGCCGCGAGCGCTGACCTAGCGCTGGCAGGCCGGGCAGTAGAGGCTGGCGCGCCCGCCGATGCTGCGGCGCGTGTCGATCACCGGGCCCCCGCACGTCCCGCAGACTTCCCGGCCGTAGGTCCTAACGCCCATCTGCATGCGTCCGGGCCGTCCCAGCGGATCGAGGAACGCCTCGTCGTCGAGGGTCGCTCCGCCCGCCTCGACGCCTTGGCGCAGGATGTCGCGGCACGCCGCGGCCAGCTCGTCGCTCTCGGCGCGCGTCAGGGACTTGGCCGCCCGTCCGGGGCGCACTCCGGCCCGGTGCAGGGCCTCGGTGGCGTAGATGTTGCCCAGGCCGGCGACGAGGCGCTGGTCCATGATCAGCGCCTTGATGGGGGCGGTGCGTTTGCGCAGGATTTTCCAGAGGTAATCCGTCGTGAAGGCGTCGTCGAGCGGCTCGGGGCCGAGCTCCGGGAGTTCGCAGCCGACGCGGCCGAAGCGCCGCGCGTCGTGGAAGCGCACGGCCTCGGTGCCGATCCACATCTGGAAGCGCACGTGGGGGCTCTCGCCGCCCACGGTGATGCGCCCGGACATGCCCAGGTGGAACACGACGCTGGGCCGCCCCTCCAGGTCCGCGATCAGGTATTTCCCTCGACGGGAAAATCCCTTGATGACGGCGCCGGTCAGGGCCTTGACGGCCTCCATCGGCGGCGCGCGGTAGAAGGTCGGCTTGCCGACGGCCACGGCCGTGATCGTGCGGCCCGCGTAGCGCTCGTGAAGGACGCGGCGGACCGTCTCGACCTCGGGAAGCTCCGGCACTAACTCAGTAGAGCGGGACCGACGGGTCGATCTTCTCCGACCAGTCGTGGATGCCGCCGGCGACGTTCGTCGCGTCGTAGCCCTGCGCGCGCAGGAACTGCACGGCGCGGGCCGAGCGGCCGCCCATCTTGCAGTGCACGATCAGCTTGGACTTCTTGTCGAGCTCCTGGACGCGCTTGTCGAGCTCGCCGAGGGGGATGAGCTTGGAGCCAGGGATGCGGGCGATGTCGTACTCGTGCTGCTCGCGCACGTCCAGCAGGACGAACGATTCCTTCTTGTCGAGCTTGGCCTTCAGCTCCTCCACCGAGATTTCCGGGATCATGTTGGCGGGCTTCTCCTTGAGGCCGCAGAAAGCCTCGTAATCGATCGGCGCCTTGATGGTCGGGTTGTCCCCGCAGACCGGGCAGGCGGGGTTCCTCTTGACCTTGAGCGTGCGCCACGACTGCTCCAAGGCATCGTACAACATCAGGCGGCCGACGAGCGGGCGGCCGATCCCGAGGATGAGCTTGATCGTCTCGATGGCCTGCATGGTGCCGATCACGCCGGGCAGCACGCCCAGCACGCCGCCCTCGGCGCAGGAGGGGACCAGGCCCGGCGGCGGGGGCTCGGGGTACAGGCAGCGATAGCAGGGCCCGTCTTTCGCGCCGAAGACCGCGAGCTGGCCCTCGAAGCGGAAGATCGAGCCATAGGCGTTGGGCTTGCCGGTCAGCACGCAGGCGTCGTTCACCAGATAGCGGGTGGGGAAATTGTCGGTGCCGTCGGCGATGACATCATACTTCCTGAACAGCTCGACGGCGTTCGCGGAGGTGAGACGCTCTTCGTACGTCTCGACCTGGACATGAGGATTGAGCGCCTGGAGGCGCTTCTTCGCCGACTGGAGCTTGGGGGTCCCAACCGACGGCGTGTCATGAAGAATCTGACGCTGGAGGTTCGAGGCATCGACGACGTCGAAATCGACGATGCCGATGCGTCCAACCCCCGCCGCCGCGAGGTAGAGCGCGAGAGGCGACCCGAGCCCGCCCGCGCCGATGCACAGCACCGCGGAGCTCTTGAGCTTCTTCTGCCCCTCGAGTCCGACCTCGGGCAGGATGATGTGGCGGTTGTAGCGGATGAGCTCGGCCTTGTCGAGCTCGACTTCGGCGACGGTCGAGCCGCCGGCGATGGCCGGGACGATGAGCACGGTGTCGCCGTCCTTGACCGGGGTGTTCAGGCCCTGCTTGTCGCGCGCGTCGTCCTCGTTGACGTACACGTTCACGAACGAGCGCAGCTTGCCGTCGGGGCCGAGCAGCTGGGCCTTGAGGCGGTCGTGCCGGCCGAACATCTGGTCGAGGGCCGCTCCGACGGTCTTCGCGTCGACCTCGATCTTGTCCTGCTTGTCGGCGAACACGCGCAGGGCGGTGGGGAGCCGGATTTCGATGCTCATATCATGCCTCCAAAATCTCTTCTTCAATAAACGACCTCGAATCCTCCGTGCGCTGCCAGCTGCGCGAGTCGGAGAGCTTCCCGTCCTGCACGCGCACGATCCAGTAGCTGAGGCAGGGCCAGGCCATCATGAGGTCGAACGGCGAGGGCCATGCCGGGTGGTTGGGGTGCGAGTGGAAGAAGCCGACCACGGCGCGTCCCGAGCCGGACAGCTCGGCCTCGACCTTCGCGAGCATGCGCGGATCGATCAGATACCGGTTCGTCTTGGACGAGGAGTCCCAGCCGTTAGGCAGGGGGCGGGCCTCGTCGGCGACGACGACGCGTCCTTGTTTGTCGAAGTCGTCGGGCACCGGGCCCAGGAGCAGGCCGCAGCCCTCTTCCGGATACGCTTTTTCGCAGGTGGCCTTCACCAGATCCTTCAGGCCGGCCTTGACCTTGAGGCTCACGGGGTCCAGAACCGCTCGCCGAGGTAGCGCTCGCCCGCGTCGGCGAAGACGGTGACCACGACGGCCTCGCGGCCCTGCTCGGCGAGCTCGCGCCCGAGGCGCACGGCCGCGGCCAGGTTCGCACCGCCCGACGGTCCGAGCAGGAGCCCCGCGCTGCGCGCGACGGTCCGCGCGGCGGCCTGGGCGTCCTCGGTGGAGACGGAGATCTTGGAGTCGGCGACGGCCGTGTCGTAAATGGCCGGCACGATGGATGTCTCCATGTGCTTGAGGCCCTCGAGTCCGTGCATGGGGCCGTCGGGCTCCAGGGAGATCAGGCGCACGTCGGGCTTCAGCTCGCGCAGGCGGCGGCTCGTGCCGACGAAGGTGCCGCTGGTGCCGAGGCCGGCGACGAAATGGGTGATCGAGCCCTCGGTCTGCTCGAAGATCTCGGGCGCCGTGGTCTCGTAGTGCGCGCGCCAGGTCATCGGGTTCGAGTACTGGTCGGCGTAGAAGTAGCGCTCGGGCTCGGCCTTCATCATCAGGCGCACCTCGCGGATGGCGCCGTCGGAGCCTTCCAGCGGGTCGGTGAAGAACAGCTCGACGCCGTACGCCTCCAGGATGGCGCGGCGGTGCTTCGACACCGAGCCGGGCAGGGCCAGGGCGACCTTGTAGCCCAGGCGCGCGCCGATCCAAGCGTAGGCGATGCCGGTGTTGCCCGAGGACGAGTCGAGCAGGACCTTTTCCTTGGTCAGCTTGCCGGTGCCGATCGCGTCGCGGAAGATGAACCAGCCCGCGCGGTCCTTGATGGAGCCCCCGGGGTTGTGCCATTCCGCCTTGGCCATGACCTTGACCTTCTTGCCGAGCTCGGGAAAAGCGAACGACAGGTTCAGGAGGGGGGTGTCACCCACCTGGACGTCGGCAAAGGCGGCGTCGGAAAGGACGGGCATGGGGCCAGTATAGAATAGGTGAGTATTTTAGTCAAGTATCAGTGTTTTGAAGCTTTTTTAGCGGAATCCGCCGCCTGGGGCCAGCTGGAATCGCAGCAAACGCAACTGCACTTCATGCCGGGGATTCGTCCAACGAAAGTCTCATTGTTCGAGCAGATAGTGGGGTTATGTCCCGAAACGACCTTTCCTCCCAGCGTTTTGCAATCTTTCTCGGCTACGTCGGGCCAATTCCGCACCGCGCTGCTCAGGCTGATCGAAAAGGGCTCGGGATCTCCTTGGGCGCCCATGAAAGTCGATGAGACGATATCTGGTGCGGTAATTTCGGCGGATCCAGTGATTCCTCCGACTCTAGCGTCCAGAGACCTCAATTGACGATCGTTCCTGTCCCAAAAGAAGATCGGGAAGTTCCACGGTCCATGGCCTCCCGTGTGTTGAAGTCCGACAACGAGGAATCGCGAGTCGGGAGTCCAGGCGGCGTTCGTGACGATGGCGCCGTGCTCCCCATCAGTTGAAACAAAGCTTTTCGAATAGACCAGGAAGCCGTGCGAGGGCCCAATGAAAATCTCGCTTTCGCCTGTCTTGGTTGTCTTTACCGTGGCCGTGAGTTTTAAATCTGGCGAGTTATAAGACTTGCGTTCTGGTTCGGCGGCCGATGCGGCATGCGCGGCCGTGAGACCGAGCAGCGCCGTGATGACTAGGCAATTGGAAAAAGCCCTGGAGCGCCAAGGTGCTGAAGCCATTATTCGTCAGTATAGTGCGGAGTATGAGAAAAGAAAAGCCCTCCTTTCGGAGGGCTTTTGATGAACTCGCTCCGGAGCGAGTTCGCGGCTAGAACTCGTCGGTGAAGCCGACCGCGCCCGTGACGCCGACCTGATAGGCCGACACGCGGCGCTCGAAGAAGTTCGCGAGCTCCTGCACGTCCTGCAGCTCCATGAAGTTGAACGGGTTCTTGGAGCCGTAGATCGTCTTGAGGCCGAGCGCGACCATGCGCTGGTCGGCGACGCACTGCAGGTACTGGCGCATGCCGTTGGCGGAGAGGCCCGCGATGCCGAGGCCGAGGATGTCCTCGGCGAAGCCCATCTCGCACTCGATGGCTTCTTTCATCATGACGACGACGTCGGCCTCCATCTTGGGCGTGAAGAGAGTGGGGTCCTCGGCGCGCGCGGTCTTGATGATCTCGAGCGCGGCGGCGATGTGCATGCTCTCGTCGCGGAACACCCAGTTCGTGCCTCCGGCCAGGCCGTTGAGCAGGCCCTTGGAGCGCAGGAAGTACACGTAGGCGAACGCGGCGAAGAAGAAAAGGCCCTCGACGCACGACGCGAAGCAGATCAGGTTCATCATGAACTGCCGCTTCTGGTCCTGCGTCTCGATGCGGTCGAGCTTGTGGATGGAGTCCATCCACTTGAACATGAACTCGCCCTTCCGCTTGATCGACGGGATGTTCTCGATGGCGGAGAAGGCCTGCTCGCGCTCGGACGGGTCGGGGATGTAGGTGTCGAGGAGCGTCAGGTAGAACTCCACGTGGACGGCCTCTTCGAAAAGCTGGCGCGACAGGTACACGCGCGCCTCGGGGGAGTTCACGTGCTTGTAGAGGTTCAGCACGAGGTTGTTGCTGACGATCGAGTCTCCCGTCGCGAAGAAAGCGACGAGCCGGTTGATCAGGTGGCGCTCGGCGGGCGTCATCTTCGCCTTGAGGTCCGTGACGTCGTGCGAGAAATCGACCTCCTCGACGGTCCAGGTGTTCTTGATGGCGGCCTTGTACATCTCGAAGAACACGGGGTACTTCATCGGGCGGAGCGTCAGGTTGAAGCCGGGGTCGAGGATCATGGGACCTCCAAAAATGAGAAAGCGAAATCGCGGGTCCGGGAGCCCTTTCGGGCTCCCGGACCTGCACGGGTTATCTTACTGGCAGGACTCGCAGCTCTCCGGGTTCTCCAGGGAGCACGCGATCTTCTCCGCGTCCGTCGGAGCGGCGGCGGGCTCGACGGGGAGCGGCGCGGCCGCCGCCGTCGCGGCCACGGTCGTCTTGGCGATCTTCGTCGCGGGACGAGAGCGCAGGTAGTAGGTCGTCTTGAGCCCCTTCTTCCACGCGTACATGTACATGGAGGAGAGCTTGCCGATGTTCGGGCTCTCCATGAAGAGGTTGAGCGACTGGCTCTGGTCGATGTACGCGCCGCGGTCGGCGGCCATGTCGATCAGCGAGCGCTGCGGGACCTCCCAGACGGTGCGGAAGACGGCGCGCACGTTCTCGGGGATCTCGGCGATGTCCTGGATCGAGCCCTCGGCCATCTTGATCCGGTTGCGCATCTCCTCGTTCCAGAGGCCCAGCTTCTTGAGCTCCAGGACCAGGTACTTGTTGACCTGCAGGAACTCGCCGGACAGCGTCTCGCGCTTGAACAGGTTGGACACCTGCGGCTCGATGGCCTCGTAGGAGCCCACGATCGAGGCGATCGTCGCCGTCGGCGCGATCGCGAGCAGAAGCGAGTTGCGCAGGCCCTTCTTCGTCATCTCCGCGCGCAGCTTCTCCCACCGCGTCATGTCCGACGGGTTCACGCCCCACAGCTCGAACTGGAACACGCCCTTGGCCGCCTTCGTCTCCGGGAACGAGGAGTGCGGCCCCTTCGCCGAGGCGAGCTCGACCGACGCGGACAGCGCGTGGAAGTAGATCTCCTCGTTGATCTTGCGCGACAGCTCGCGCGCCTCGGGCGCGTCGAACGACAGGCCGAGCTGGAAGAACGCGTCCTGCAGCCCCATGACGCCCAAACCGACCGGGCGCCACTTCTTATTGGAGTCTGCGGCGGCCTGGGTCGGGTAGAAGTTGATGTCGACGACGCGGTCGAGATACTTGACCGCCGTGCGCACGTTGGCCGCGAGCTTCACGAAGTCGAAGCGCCCGTCCTCGACGTACTTCGCGAGGTTGATCGAGCCGAGGTTGCACACCGCGGTCTCGCCCTGCGAGGTCACCTCGATGATCTCCGTGCACAGGTTCGAGGAGTGCACGACGTTGGCCGGAGAGCCGGTCTGGTTCGCCTTGAGGTTGGACGCGTCCTTGAAGTTCATCCAGCCGTTTCCGGTCTCGGCCAGCGTCTTCATCATGCGCGCGTAGAGGTCGCGCGCCTTGACCTGGCGGGCGTAGAGCTTCTTGGCCTCGCCCTCCGCGTAGGCGTCCTCGAAGGCCTTGCCGTACAGGTCGGTCAGGTGCGGCATGATCTTGGGGTCGAACAGCGACCAGACGCCGTCCTCCTCGACGCGCTTCATGAACAAGTCCGGGATCCAGTGCGCCAGGTGCAGGTTGTGCGCGCGGCGGGCCGCGTCGCCGGTGTTCTCGCGCAGCTCGAGGAACTCCTCGATGTCCGGGTGCCACGTCTCGAGGTAGACGGCGCAGGCGCCCTTGCGCTTGCCGCCCTGGTTGACCGCGACGACGGAGCTGTCGAGCGTCTTCAGCCACGGCACGATGCCGTTGGACTTGCCGTTGGTCGAGCGGATCAGCGAGCCGCGGGCGCGGATGCGCGAGTAGGACACGCCGATGCCGCCGGAGAACTTGGACAGCAGCGCGATGTCGGTGTAGCGGTTGTAGATCGCCTCGAGGTCGTCGATCGGCGAGTCGAGCAGGTAGCACGACGACATCTGCGGGTGCCGCGTGCCGGAGTTGAACAGCGTCGGCGAGCTGGGCATGTGCTCGAAGCGCGAGATCAGGTTGTAGAACTCGACGGCCTCCTGGACCGTGTCGGCCAGGCCGCAGGCGACGCGCAGGAAGAAGTACTGCGGCGTCTCGAGGACCTCGCGCGACTCGGGGTTCTTGAGCAGGTAGCGGTCGTAGACCGTGCGCAGGCCGAAGTACTCGAACATCTCCGTGCGGTTCATCTCGATCGCGTCGTTGAGCTTGCGCGCGTTCGCCTGCACGAACTGGCCGACCTTCTCGGCGATCAGGCCGTGGCGCACGCCGGCGGCGATGGACTGCGAGAACGAGTGGATGTCCTGGTTCTCGACCTCCTTGTGGATGAAGGTCGCGAGCAGGCGCGCCGCGAGGCGCGAGTACTCGGGCTCCTCGGCGATCAGGAGGGCCGAGGTCTGGATCGAGAGGTTGTCGAGCTCCTTGGTGGTGGCGCCGTCGTAGAGGCCGCCGATGGTCTTCGTCGCGATCTTGAGCACGTCGACGTTCTCGAGGCCCTGGCCGCAGCGCGCGACGGCGCGCACGATCTTGTTGACGTCGACGGGCTCGAGGGAGCCGCTGCGCTTGCGCACCTGCATCGTGGTCGCGTTCGCATCCTCGCTGCTGCCGTTGGCCGTGTTCTCGGGGGAGTTGGTCGCCGTGTTCATCTTTTCATCCGTGACTTTGGTAGCATTCTCGTGCTCGGATCCGCGGCGCGGCCCGCGCGCGTTTTCGAGCAGGGCTCTAGAATAACGTATGAACTTTTTTTTGTAAAGACCTAGGTGGACACCCATGATCGTTGAGCGGTTTCGAGTGTCGTTGAGTGTCGTTTTCTACATTGCCACTTTTGTCATTTCCGGCTGCGCGAAGGCTCCGCCGCCGCTGCGCGCGCTTCCGGATTTCGCGCTGACCGCGGTCACCGTCGACGGCGCGTCGCCGCTCGACCTGCGCGCGCTGCGCGGCCGCGTGTGGATCGCGGATTTCGTGTACACGTCCTGCGCCGGCCCGTGCCCGATGCTCACCGCGAACATGGCCGGACTGCAGAAGCGCCTGCCCAAGTCGATCGGGCTGCTCTCGTTCACGGTCGATCCCGATCACGACTCGCCGGAGGTGCTGACCGTCTACGCGCGCAAGTTCGGCGCGGACCCGCAGCGCTGGTTCTTCGTGGACGGGGACAAGCCCGCGCTGATGAAGCTCTTCCGCGACGGCTTCCAGATCGGCGTCGCCGAGAGCGCGGCCGCGGAGCCCGGCCAGAACGTCGCCCACACGACCAAGTTCGTCCTGCTCGACGCCGACGGCCGCATCCGCGGCTACTACGACGGCGACGACCAGGCCTCCCTCGACAAGCTCGCCGCCGACGCCCAACGCTTATAGAGGGTCAGGCTTTGACTTTTTGACTTGTTTGCCGAATAAGTCAAAAAGTCAAAGCCTGACCCTCAAGCGGTCTTTGAGCGCAGGTGGTACACGAACGGCGCAAGCAGGATCGCGCCGAGCCAAGTGTGGACCGCGGCGGTCCAGGCGCGCGGCGCGTCGCCCGTGAGATAGAACAGCATCGGCACGGTCGCGAAAAGAACGGCGAGGGCGGCGATCAGCGTCAGGCCGCTGCGCTTTTTCTTCGAGCGCTTGAGGCCGGGCTCGACGTGGTCTCTCCACAAGTAGCCGAAAAGGACCAAGAAGACGAGCCCCGCGACGGAGTGCGCGTGGAGGATGGGGAGCTTGAGCGGCGACGGCTCGGGTCCGTACTCGCCCTGGACTTGGAACCGCGAAGCGATCAGCCAGACCGCGAGGCCGGTGATATAAAGGATAGCCGAGGTCCAAAGGAGGAGCGCCTTGAAGCGCGGGCCGAGCTTCACTGTCCCGTTCCGGCCTGAAGGACTTGATGAACCGCCAGGACGCGCCGCACTCCGCGCGTCACGGCGTCGGACGTGAGGCTGGCGCCGGTGATGTTGCGCAGTCCGCGCCGCAGCATCAGGTCGTCGTTCAGGGGCTTGCCCGAGAACTGGTCGAGCCATTTCTTCGGAGCTTGGTACTCGCTGGGCTCGGCGAAGGAGAGGATCTCGATGAAGCGCACGGTCGCGTCCGGGTTCACGACGACCATGAAGGCCTCGTTCATCGTGCGCACGCGGTGCGACTCGAAGTAGGCCGTCCCCGCGGCGGACGAGGACCCGACGTAGTAGGTCCAGACCTTCGAGTCGATCTTCGTGCCCGCGGCCTTCTCCGCGGCGGCGAGCTGCTCGTCCGTCAGGAACGCGGTCCTGCGCTCGACTTTCTGATCGCCGGGGAACGCCAGCGCGAGAGCGTCCTTCTGCGAGAGAAGGACGCGCGCGCGCGCCGGCGCGGCAAGAAGCAGGGCGAGAGCGGCTAGAAGATGTAGCCGACGCCGAGGTTCCACTGGTTGACTCCGGTCCGGGCCTGGTTGAGCTTCCACTGCTGGTCGGCTTTGAGCACGAGCTTCGGGATCGGCTTGTAGTCCACGCCGACGGTGTATTCGACGCGGCTGTTCGCCGGGTCCTTCGTGAAGCCCGCGGGCACCTTCCACTGCGTATCATACCGCTCGTAGCGGAAGAAAGGCGAGAGGGCCTGGCCTTTCGCGTCGCGCAGCAGGGTGAGCACGTCGAAGGAAGCCTCGGCGTAGCCGCCGAACAAGCGGCGTCCCACGGACAGATTGCCCGTGAAGCCCTGCGCGGCGTTCAAGGCGTCGGCGTTGCCGATATGCCCCTCGGTGTAGAGGCCTTTCACGGACGCTCCTTTATACTGGAGCTCCGCGTGCGTCTCCCACAGCGTGACCGGGAACGAGGATTGGACCGCGCCGTGATCGGCCTTGTCCATGTAGAGGGCGGCGCCGACCTTGGCGCCATCGACGGGCGTCACGTCGATGCGCGAGGCCCACGCGAGGTCGTTGGCCGGGCTGTTCGTGCCCTCCGTGCTGCCCTCGCGGATTCCGCTCGCCGCGGAGAAGCCGTCCGCCGACGGGTCGGTCGACTTCACGGCGGTGAGGCTCGCGAGCGCGTAGGTCCGGTACGTGACGGGGCCGATGTCTCCGAAGACGCCGGCGCCGTTCTCGTGCCAGGTCGAGGGGATGATGAAGGTCTCGACGCTGGGGCGGTTCACGCCGTGGAAGGCCGTGGGCTCGTGGACCTCGTTGACGATCCCGAGCGGCACGATCACGTGGCCGACGCGCCCGCCGAACTCCTTCCACGGGCGCGCCTCGATGTAGGCCTGCTCGAGCTCGACCTCGCCGCGCGTCTCGTCGCCGGTGCCGGAGCTCGCGTGCTCGAACTCGACCTCGGAGTTGAACAGCAGCCAGTCGTTGAACTTGTAGCCGAAGTAGAGGACGCCGCGCTGGAGGTCGAACTTCTTGTTGAGCCCCGACGGGTCGCCCTGCTGGTTGCGGCTGGAGGGGGCGATGTAGACGAACTCGCCGTAGCCGCCGATCGAGAGTTTGTCGGGTTGGGCCGAGTGGATCTTGGACGCCGCGGGTCCGGAGCCGTCCTGGGCCTTCAGCTCCGGCGGCGCGGCCGCCTCGCCGAGCTTGAGATTCTCGATCTCTTGGGTCAGGACGTCGACCTTCTGCTCGAGCTCGGTCAGCTTCGCGGAGGAGGCGTCGTCGGCGAAGGCCGGTGGGACGAGCAGTAGAGCGGCGAGGGCGACGGCGAACGGGCGTTTCATTTTTCGGGGGAGCCTTTAATCGACGGGGATGATGCTTCGAAGTATGAGCGCCCCGGGAAGGACGGGGGCGTCTTTCCCAGGACGTAGAGGGCGGTGGACCAGGCATCGGCTTCCGTCGCGCTGGCCAGGACGGCCGTCGCGTTCACGGCGCGGCGCACCGGCCGCCCATCGAACGGCGAGACGATGTGCCCGGGCCGCTGCTCGTCCCCGGACGTGGAGACCGACTCGTCGCGCACGTGAAGCGGCTCCTTCGAGCCGGGCAGGACGACCGTCCACGCGTCGGCGTCTTCGGGCTTCCCGATCGCCAGGATCTGGCCGCCGAAATTGAGGAACGCGCGCGTCGTCCCGCGCGCGGCCAGGACGCCCGCGGCGCGGTCGAGCGCCCAGCCCTTGCCGATCCCGCCGAAGTCGAGGGCCATGCCTTTCCCGGTCAGCTCGATCGCGCGCGCGGCCGGGTCCAGGCGGACCTTCTTCCATCCGACCAGGGGCAACGCGGCGGGGCCGGAGCGGATGACGGGGAGGACGGTCGGATCGAACGCCCCGCCGGTGCGCTCGGCCATGCGCAGGGCGGCTTCGACGGCGGCGTAGAGGTCCGCCGAGGCGTGGAACGGTCCGCGCCCGGCCGAGGCGTTGAGGTCATTGAGCTCGCTCTCCGGCTTGTAGAGGCTGAGGATCCGGTCCCAGCGGTCGATCTCGTCGAAGGCCGAGTCGACCGCGGCGGCGGGGTCCGGCCCCCATGCCTCGATCGAGCAGAACGTCCCCATGAGCCAGCGCACGCGCTCGACGCGCGGCTCCGCGGCGCCGGACGCGGCGGCGGCGCGGCCGGCGAGGAGGAGGGCGGCGAGCGGGAGCGTCTTATTGAGACTCAGTTTCAACAAGGAGAATCTACCACAACTCCTTATTGAAACGCAATATCAATAAGCGGCGGGGCAAAAAAGAGGCCCGCCTCGAGGCGGGCCTCCTTCCCGGCGCGGGCGTCTAGACGCCGAGACGCTTGATGATCTTGTCGAACTCCTCGACGGGGTACGCGCCGCGCAGCGGGATGCCGTTGATCAGGAAGCCGGGCGTGCCGCTGAAGCCGAAGTCCCGCGCCTCCTTGGTGTCCGCGTCGATCTTGTCGGCGACGGCCTGGCTCTGCGCGTCCTTGGCGGCCTTCTCCACGTCGACGCCGAGGTCCTTGGCGGTCTTCTTGTAGAAGTCGTCGCTCAGCGAGCCCTGGTTCTTGAACATGATGTCGTGGAACTTCCAGGCCTTCTCCGGCGACTGCAGGGACACGGCCTCGAACCACTTGGCGGCCGGCAGCGCGTTCGGATGGATCTGGACCAGAGGAAGGTCCTTATAGATGAAGCGCATCTTGCTGCCGTATTTCTGGCGGAGCTCCTCGACGACCTGGAAGCCGCGGCCGCAGTAAGGGCACTGGAAGTCGGAGTACTCGACGATCGTGATGGGCGCGTTCTTGTCGCCGCGCACGCGCGTCTTCTCGTCGATCGCGGGCTTCAGCGGGTTCTTGAAGGCCTCCTCGAGGGCCGCCTTCTCCTTCGTCTCCTCCTCGGCCTGCTTCTTGGCCTGGTACTCCTGGTTCGCCTCCATCACGTACTGGAAGAAGGCGGCCTTGTCGGCCTTCTTCAGCGCGGAGAGCACGAGATCCGGGTTCTTCTCGAGCGCCTTCTGCAGGTCCTCTCGGCTGATGTTCGCGGCGAAGGACGGCGAGGCGATCAAGAGCGTCAGCGCGGCGGCGGCGAGTCGGTTCATGAGGGTCTCCTGTTCAGCAGGCTCAGAATATCATTTTCCACGAGGCGGGCGTCGAGCGGGCCGACGTAGCGGCGGACGATGGACCCGTCGGGGCCGATCAGATACGAGGTCGGCAGCTCCCGGACGGCGTACTCGTCCATCGTCTTGCGGTCGCCGTAGAGGATCGGGAAGTCCAGCTTCCGCCGGGCGGCGAAGGGGGGGACGGCCTTGGCCGGATCGTCGTCGACGCTGACGGCCAGGAGCTCGAAGCGGTCTCCGCCGCGGGAGCGCTGGAGAGCCTGCAGGAGCGGAAGCTCCTCCCTGCACGAGGCGCACCAGGTGGCCCAGAAGTTGACGAGGACGACGCGGCCCTTCTGTCCCGAGAGCGTGACGGTCCCGCCGTCGCGGGAGGCGAGGGAGAAATCGGGCGCGGAGTTCGACTCGACGGCGCCGCAGCCCGACAGGGCGGACGCGGCCAGCACGGCGAGGACGGCGGCTTGGAAGCGGCGGTTCATGATGCCTCTATTCAACGAAATAAAGAGAACCGCCGCTCTCCGTCCCTGAGGACGGAGAGCGGCGGCTTAAACGGGTTAGCACCCGCAAGGAGTCTTCGGACCCATGGTATTATCCCTCCTGTTTTTTAGTTTTGTGAGATTCCAGCATCGAGCGGGCCACGCCGCCGACCCGCTTGAAGATCTGCGCGTCCCGCTGCGAGCGCGTCAGCATGATCGCGCCCTCGTACATCGCCACGATCGCCTCGGCCGCGGCCTTGGAGTCGAGGCTCGGGCCGAAATACCCGCCCTTTTTGCACCGCTCCAGGCACTCGGCCATCCCGGCGGCCCACTCGGCGAAAAAGCGGCCCACGCGGTCCCGGAAGGCCTCGTCGCAGTCGCTCATCTCGAGCGCGATGTTGCCCATGAAGCAGCCGGCCTTGCAGCCGATGCCGTGAAAGAACTCCGCCCCTTCGTCGAAGATCCTCTGGACCGCTTTCTCGGGCTCCGCCTGCGCGCACAGCGGCACGACCAGGCGCTTGCGGAACTCCGCGATCTTGAAATCCAGCACGGCCAGCCCCAACTGGGCCTTGGACCCGAAGTGATGCGAGACGTTCGCCTTGGTCATCCCCGCGGCCTTGGCGATCTCCTCCAGGCAGGCCGAGTTGTAGCCCTTGAGGTGGATGACGTGCTCCGCCTCCTGGAGGATGCGCTCGCGGACCGCGGTGTCGGGCTTTCGTCCCATAAAATTGATTGACTGACCGTCCGTTTAAAGAATAACAGATGGCCCGAAAACTGTCAAGCGACAATTTTATTCCGTCGGCGTGACGCCGATGCCGAGCCGGACGGAAGACAGGTCGTACACTCCGCCGCGCCGGAGGCGCAGGCCGCGGGTCGGATCGCGCTTGAGCCACAGCGGGGTGTCCAGGTCCACGACGCCGAAGCCGCCGAAGCCCGCGGCGAAGTGCGCGGCGCAGGCCATCGCCAGCGAGGTCTCGATCATGCCGCCGATCATGAGCCCGAGTCCGGACGCGCGCGCGATCAGCGCGCAGTCCCAGGCCTCGAGCAGGCCCATCTTCATCAGCTTGAGGTTGATCACCGAGACGGCCCGGCTCCGCGCGAGGCCGAGCGCGTCGGCGCGCCCGCGCAGGGACTCGTCGGCCGCGACCGGGACGCCGCCCAGGCGCGCCACGCGCGCCAGCCCGTCCCAGTCCGGGCCTCTCGCCGGCTGCTCGAACATCGCGATCCTCAGGCCGCGCTTTTTCAAGAGACGCAGGAGCTGGAGGGATTCGCGCGGCTCGTAGCCTTGGTTCGCGTCGAGCGTCAGCGTGAAGCGCGGGTCGACCGCGGCCACCGCCGCGACGCGCGCGGCGTCGGACTCCGGGTCCTTGCCCACCTTGATCTTGACCGTGCGCACGCCGAAGGCGCGGATGCGGCGCGCGGCCTCGGCGGCGGCGTCGGCCGGCAGGATCGTCACCGTGACGTCGCTGACGACGCGCGTCTCGGCGCCGCCGAAGAGCGAGCGCAGGGGGAGGCCGGCGCGGCGGGACCAGGCGTCCAGCAGCGCCATGCCGAGGGCCGCGCGCGCCGCGCCCGCTCCGTGAGGCAGAAGGTCCTCGAGCTCCTCGAGGCGCGGCCGCCACGCCGCGCCGTCGCGGCCGAGCCAGGACTTGCCCGCGCGCCGGATCGCCGAGAGGGCGCCCGCCGCCGTCTCGCCGTTGAACGCCTCCAGGGGGGAGGCCTCGCCGTGGCCCGCCGTGCCGTCCTTGAGCCGCACGCGCACGAACGCGCCCGCGTGCTCGTGCGCCGCGCCGCCCGCGATCTCGAAGGACGCCGAGAGCTCGGCGCGGAACGGCCGGGCCTCGACCTCCGCGATCTCCGCGCCGGCGGCGGAGGTCACGGGAGCTTGGTCGCGACGCAGGCGTCGGCGAACTGGAAGCCGTACACGCCGCCGCCCGCATGGTCGGGCTCGACGTACAGCTCGTGCGGCTTGTCGCCGCTGTCGTGGATCAGGTCGTAGAGGCGCGGGGAGGTCACCTCGACGAAGCTTCGGCCGTCGTCGTCGAAGCGGACGTCGCGTCCGGCGATTCCCTCGTAGAGCCACTGGTCGTCGAGCTTGATGAAGAAGCGCGTCTTCCGTCCGCCGGGAGGCCCGAGCACGGCCAAGGCCTGGTGCGCCTCGAAGACCACGCGCACGAAGTCCCCGAGGTCGTCGGCCGGGCGGACGAGTCGCAGGCCGTCCGGCTCCAAGTCCCATTTCCCGCGCGTCGTGAGCTCGCGCTCGCGCGACTCGACGAGGAGCAGGCGGCGAGTGGAGAAGTCGTTGTCGACCGCCTTCGCTTGGACCGCGCCGGCGCGCGTGCCCATCGGGACGTCGGGCGTGGCGTGCCCGCAGTCCTTCGTCCGGGGCTCCGGGGGGGAGACCGGGGCGGGCAGCTCGTCGACGATGTCCCCGAGCGCCTCGCGGAGCTCCCGCTCCGTCTCGGCGTAGTCGCCCTCGCCGAGATGGTCGAACGTGATCCGCCCCTTCCGGTCGATCACGTAAAAGGCGGGCCAGCCGTCGTTGGAGTAGCTCCTCCAGATCCGTCGGTCGCCGTCGATGACGATCGGGAAGTCGATGCCGAGCCTCTTGACCTCCGAGCGCACCCAGACCGCGTCCTTCTGGATCACGAGGTCCGGCGTCACGACGCCGACGATCATCAGCTGGCTCAGCGCGTAGCGGTCGAACCAGGCCTTCAGCGCGGGCAGGGCGCGGATCGAGTGCAGGCCCGTCGGGTTCAGGAAAACGACGAGCACGGCCTTGCGGCCGCGCATCATGGCGAGAGTGAGCGGCTTCGCGTTGATCCAGGCGGCCCCGGGCGGAAACTCGGGCGCGGGCGGCGTCAGCGGGCGGACCGCGCCGGCCGGGACGGCGAGCGCCGCGAGCATGGCCGGCAGGGCCGCCAGGCGCAGGGCCCTCACGCCTCCTCCCCGGGCTCGCGTCCCGTCACGACGATCTCGACCAGCAGGGAGAGGCGCTCCGCGCGCTCCACCGAGCCGTTCTTCTGCAGGATCGAGAGCAGGTTGCGCATCATGCGCGCGAGGATCTCGCGCGGGCCGCAGGGCTTGAGGTACTCGGTGCGGAACTCGTAGCCGTTGCGCACGAGCATGCGCCTCACCTCCGAGGCCGCCAGCGGCTGTCCCGCCCGGAACGCGTCGAGAAAATGCGCCTCGCCCTCCTCGCGGTAGCCGAGCAGGAAATGGCCGGGCGTGCCGACGCCGTAGACCGGGAGCTTCAGACGCTTGGCGACGAGGAGATACAGGATCGACAGCGTGACGGGGATGCCGCGCCGGGTGTCGATCACGCGCGAGAGGCAGCTGTTGTCGGGATCGTAGTAGTTCGCCTCGTTGCCGGCGAATCCCAGGGAGGAGAAGAGATGGTCGGACAGCCGCCTGACCCCCTCCGAGGCGGTGGCGTCTTCGGGGAGGCTCTCGGCCACGGCCGCGGCGACGCGGTCGAGCCAGAGGCGGTAGACGGCGTGGTCGGCGCCGGGGCGCACGAACCGGGACAGCAGGAAGGCGCCGTTCTCGAGATCGGGGACGCGCTCGGCCGCGAGCCGGAGGAACTCGGCCTTGAGCGCCCGGTAGCGCAGCTCCTCCGACATCGCCTCGAGGCGCGCGGCGAACTCGGGCGGGGAGGCCTCGCGCGCGGCTTCCAGGTACGGGATCGCCGCCATGCCGACGTCGAACAGGCGGGCGCGGACGAGCTCCAGGCTGCGCGGGTCCTCGTCGTCGAGGAGCGCCACGAGGCTGCGCAGGGCGGTCTCGTCCAGGCTCACGCTCGGATTGTATAATATGATTCAATTCAAATTATGGGTGCTCCCCGCCCCCACGAGGCGCTGAACGTCCTGCGCGCCCTGGAAGACCTCGCCTCGGCCGACCCGCTGAACGTGCGCGGCGTGCTGGCCACTCTGCTCACGGTCGACGGCGCTCCGCACGAGCGCTCCGGGGCTCTCGCCTTGCTTTGCGACGACGCTGCCGCGGGGGCGTCGGGCGTGCGGCCCCTGGCCAGCCTCCCCGAAGGCCTTCGCGCGGCCGTCGAGAAGGCGATGGCGGAGCACGCGCCGGCCCTCGCGACGCTCGAGCTCGAGGAGGACGAGCCTTGGTTCGGCCCGGGCGGCTTGGCCGGGAAGGCGGAGCTGTGGCTGGAGCCCGTCACCGGCGAGCTGCGCGAGCGCCTGCGCGAGGTGCGCGAGGCGCTCCTGCGCGGCGAGGGTCTGGTCGTCGAGCTCTCGCTCTCCGCGGACGCCTCCGCGCGTCGGCAGCTGCCGCCCGATCATCCGGCGGTCAAGGCCTGCTACCTGGAGGGCCAGCCCGAGCTCGACGAGGAGGCCGGGCGCGACGGGGTGCGCCGTCTGTTCCGCCTGCCGCTGATCCCGATGGGCAAGGCGCTGCTGCTCGGCTCCGGCGAAGACGCGCGGCGCCTCGCGGACCTGCTCGACCGGCTCGGCTTCGTCGTGACGGTCGCCGACCACCGGCCGGGACGCCTGTACGGTCCCGATTGGGACCGAGCGCGCTACCAGCTCGTCGAGGGCGGCTGGGACGCGGCGCGTTCGGCCGCGCGCCCCGACGCGGACACGTTCGTCGTGGTCATGACGCACAGCCACTCGGCCGACGGCCGCGCGCTGAAGGGCGCGCTGCAGGGCGCGGCGCGCTACGTCGGCCTCGTGGGCCCGGCGGGGCGCGCCGCGAAGCTCCTGGCCGAGCTCAAGGAGAAGGGCATCGAACCGGCGCCGGGCGTGTTCTCCGCCCCGGCTGGGCTCGAGGTCGGCGCGGAGACGCCGGAGGAGGTCGCGCTCGCCGTCGCGGCGGAGATCCTGGCCGTGCGCTTCGCGCGCAAGGGCGGCCGGCCCGCGCGCCTGCGCGCGGCGGGCTCCTCCCCATCGGCGCGCAAGAACGGCGTCCGGGTGCCGGGGCTAGTGCTCGCGGCCGGACGCGGCCGCCGCTTCGGCGCCGCCTCCAAGATGCTGGCCGACGTCGACGGGCGCCCGGTGCTGCGGCACGTCGTCGAGTCGGCGCTGGCGTCGCGGCTGGATCCGGTCGTCGTGGTGCTCGGCGCCGGAGCCGAGGCGGGCCTGCAGGCGATCGAGGGGCTCGACGACCCGCGTCTGCGCGTCGTCTTCAACCCCGCCTGGGCCTCCGGCAAGGCCTCGTCCTTCGAGGTCGGCCTGCGCGCCCTGCCCGCGGACGCCCCCGGCGTGGTGGCGCTCCTCGGCGACATGCCGCGCGTGAAGACGTGGCTCATCGACCGCGTCCTCTCCGAGTTCGAACTCTCGGGCCGGCTGAGCTTTCCGGTGTTCCCGGGACCGGAAGGGCCCGCCAAGGGACAGCCGACGGCCTACCCGCGCGAGCTGTTCGGCGAGATCGGCCAGCTCGTCGGCGACGACACGGCGATGGCGGCCGTGCGGCGGCATTGGTCGGAGGCGGTCAAGATCCCCCTCGAGGACGCCTCGTCGCAGGCCGACATCGACACGGCCGCGGACCTGCAGCTCCTCAAGACCCCCGAGCAAGGCCGTCTCCTGTAGACGCGCCCGTCGCGAGGATTTGGGCGGGATTTGAGAGCGGCGGCTTCCTTTCCCGGATTATAATCGCGGAGACCGACGGAGGTCTCGATGAAGATCCTGAAGTACGGGATGCTGGCCCTGCTGGGAGCCGCGCCCTTGAACTACGCGACGTCCTGCGCCGTGATCGGCGACGCGGTCGACGGCTACGTGACCAACGCGAGCTCGAACACCTACCAGGTGACGGGTCCGGTCCGGTTCGTGTTCGCCTCGGCGGCCGACATTGGGCGTCCCGCCGTGACCTACAACGCGAACTCGCTGATCCCCGCCGGCCAGACGGCGCGCGTGGCGCACGTGAAGCTCGCCTTCACGCCCAATCCGGGGGACACGTGCAGCTTCGATCTGGGGGAGAACGTCCGAAAGCCTTAGCCGCCTAGCGGCGATGCGCGTTGCGGCGCTTCGGTATCCTCGGGAGCTTCGCGGCCGTCGCCGACTTGGCCGACGGCTTGCGCTTCTTGCGCGGCGCGGCGGCGAGGCGCTCGCGGCGCAGGGCCTGGGTCAGCGCGCGGAACGCGATCGCCTCGTCCTCGCTGACGCGGCTCAGGTGCTCGCCGTACTTGAACCGGACGATGGCGCCGGTCTTGATCACCATGTCGATCTTGTCGCCCTCGACGCCGACGACGGCGCCGAGCTCGCCGCTCAGGGCGTTGCGGAGCACATCGAAGACGCGGACGTTGTTCAGCTCGATGGGAAGGGCCATGCGCGCAGTCTAGCAAACTCGCCCGTCAGTCGGCGGAGTCGACGACGCGCAGGATCTCGTCGAGGGACGTCCGCCCGTCGGCGGCCTTGCGCAGGCCGTCGGCGAGCAGGGGCTCCATGCCGCCCTTGGCGGCGGCCTCGCGGAGATCGTCGATGGCGCCCTTTCTCAGGATCGCCTCCCGCAAGGGGGGCGTGAGGACGGCGGCCTCGAAGACGAGCACGCGGCCGTAGTAGCCGGTGCCGCGGCACAGGTCGCAGCCCTTGCCGCGCTTCAAGTCGGCGCCGAAGCCCGCCGGGACGCGGACGCCGGCCTTCTGCGCGCGCGCGCTCACTTCGGCGAGCTCGGCGGCCGTCGGGGCGTAGGGCTCGGCGCAGGCGGAGCACACCGTCCGCGCCAGCCTTTGCGCGGTGACGGCCGTGATCGCCGAGGCGACGAGGAACGGCTCGAGGCCCATGTCGATCATGCGGTTGACGGCGCCGAGGGCGCTGACCGTGTGCAGGGTGGTCAGGAGCAGGTGCCCGGTCAGCGCGGCGCTGAGGGCGATCTCGGCGGTCTCCGTGTCGCGGATCTCGCCGACCATGATCACGTTGGGGTCCTGCCGCAGGATCGCGCGCAGTCCCTCGGGGAAGCCGAAGCCCTGCCGCGGCTGGATGTTGCCCTGGGTGATGCCGGGGATCTTGCGCTCGACGGGGTCCTCGAGGGTCACGATGTTGCGCGAGGAGTCGTTGAGGGCGTCCAGGGCCGCGTACAGCGTCGTCGACTTGCCGCTGCCGGTCGGGCCGGTCACGATGATCAGGCCCTGCGGACGCGCGATCAGCGAGCGGAAAAGCTCGACGGCGCCCTGATCGAGGCCGAGCTCGTCGAGCCTCGTGGTCTTCGTCGCGCGCGGGATCACGCGCAGGACGGCCTTGTCGCCGAACGCGGTCGGGAACGTGGACAGGCGCAGGTCGGCCTCGCGGCCGTCGATCTTGACGGTGACGCGCCCGTCCTCGGGCTTGCCTCCGGCGCTCTTTTCCGGGTCGAGGCTGCAGGCGACGCGGATGTTGGAGACGACGCGGAGGTTCAGGGAGTTCTTGACCCGCAGGACCTCCTCGAGTATGCCGTCGATGCGGAAGCGGACCCGGAGATAGGTCTCCTGCGGCTCGAGGTGGATGTCCGAGGCCCGAACCTTGAGCGCCGAATGCAGGATGAGCTGGACGACCTCGCCGACGAGCCTCTCCTCGTTCGTGGCGGGCTTCGCGCCGGAGCCTCCGAAGAAGCCGGCCTTCGGCACTTCCTTCGCCCCCGCCAGGAGCTTCTGGAAGGCGGGGAATAGGGGGAGATTCTCCTCGACGGTCGCCTGGGCGGCGCTTTCCACGCGCGCCTTCGTCGCGAGGTCGACGCGCTCGTCGGCGGAGGCTTTGCGCTCCACGGCGCGCGCGGGGTCCTCGCTCAGGGCGCCGCCGTCGGGCGCGAGCATGTCCTGGTAGATCTGACGGGGGGGCGGAACGCCGACGTCGGGCGGACCCGACTCGCCGCGTCCGGGGAGATTGACCTCGACGGGAAGCGCCGTGGGGACGGTCATCAGCGTGCGCGGCTTCAGGGTCTCGTAGAGAAAGCGCGCGACGCCGAGCCGGGAGACCTTGTCGACCTTGGCCCAGGCGACGAACAGCGGCTTGCCGCGGTAAGGCGCGAAGGCGGGGTCCGAGCGCTGGGCCTTGAGCTCCTGGCGCAGCGAGCCCGCTCCGACGCTGATCGCCGCCGGCTGGGAGCCGCCCTGCCAGACCACGAAAACGCCCTCGAGGCCGTCGAAGTGAGGGTCCTCGAAGTCGACCGCGAAGAACTCCGCCCAGGCGTCTTCCTTGGAGCGGTTCCAATGCACCAGCAGGGAAGGCACGGGACTACTGTAGCCCGAGATTCGGAAAATGACAAGGCCGGATTTATTTCCTTTATTTCCAGCAGGCGGCGCGCAAGGAGCGTAGCCCGGGGCCGAGCACGGCCCAGTTCGCCCGGGCCTGGCGGCCCAAAGAGAGCCCGTTCGCGGCGGAGATCAGCAGGACCAGCGCCAGGCACAAGTCGCCCATGAGACGGTGGGGCCGGGACATGCGGCGGCGGCCGAAGAAAAGATAGACCAGCGTCGCGGCGGCCGCGGGCACGACGACGCCGTAGACGACGAAGGCGAAGTTGACGATGCCCTCGCGCGTCGGGCCCGTGCAGGCCGCGCGCAGGACGGCCGGCGTCGCCTTCGCGGCGGGCTTCAGAAGCAGGGCGCAGATGATCCAGACCGGGACGGGCTGGTAGCGGAAGGTCTTGAAGAAGCCGGGCCAGTCGAAAGGCTCGACCGGAGCCCGCTTCATTTCACGGCTTCGGCGACCTGGTAGTCGGGGATCGGAGTCGGGTAGCGGCGCGTGAAGCAGGCGGTGCACCAGCCGGACTCGTCGCCCTTGCCGACCGCGCGCAGCATGCCCGGCAGGCTCAAGTGGTGCAGGGTGTCGACGCCCAGGAACTTGCGGATCTCGTCCTGCGAGTGGACGTTGGCGATCAGCTCCGAGGCGCGCGGCGTGTCGATGCCGTAGTAGCACGGCGAGGCGATGGGCGGGGAGGTCACGCCCATGTGGATCTCGCGGGCGCCGGCCTCGCGCAGGCTCTTGCAGATCTTCTTGGAGGTCGTGCCGCGCACGATCGAGTCGTCGATGAGCAGCACGCGCTTGCCGCGCAGGGCCTCGGGGACCGGGGCGAGCTTGAGCATCGCCGCCTTCTCGCGCAGCTCCTGCGTCGGCTTGATGAACGTGCGGCTCACGTAGTGCGAGCGCACGAGGCCCATCTCGAAGGGCACGCCGGAGACCTCGGAGAAGCCGAGCGCCGCCGACACGCCGGAGTCGGGGACGGGCACGACGACGTCGGCCTTGACGCCCTCCATTTCCCGCGCGAGAGCTCGACCCAGATCTCGGCGGGCCGCCTGCACGCCGCGGCCGAAGATCATCGAGTCGGGGCGCGCGAAATAGACCTGCTCGAACACGCAGCGCGCCGGGGCGGAGACGGGAGCGAAAGGCTTGAGCGTCTTGAGCTTGCCGTCCTCGACGATCGCCATCTCGCCGGGCTCGAGCTCGCGCACGACCTCGGCCCCGACCAGGTTGAAGGCCGACGTCTCCGAGGCGAACACATGCTGGGCGCCGAGGCGTCCCAGGATCAGCGGGCGGAAGCCGTACGGGTCGCGCGCCGCGATCATCTTCTGCGGCGTGAGCAGCAGCAGGGAGTAGGCGCCCTCGACCTGCCGCAGGCTCGCGATCAGCGCGTCCTCGATCGGCCCCTCCTGCCGGGCGAGGAGATGCACGATGACCTCGGAGTCGGTGGACGACTGGAAGATCGCCCCGCGCCCCTCGAGCTTGTGCTTGAGCATGTTCGCGTTCGTCAGGTTGCCGTTGTGGGCGATCGCGATGGGGCCGTGCACGGTCTTGTAGACGAGCGGCTGCGCGTTCTTGAGATGGCTCGCGCCGGTCGTCGCGTAGCGCACGTGGCCGATGGCGGTCTTGCCCTCGATGGCGGCGACTCCGTCGGCGAAGACCTCGGACACCAAGCCCATGCCGATCTTGGTGTTGAAGCCCGCGTCCTTGTTGACGGTGACGATGCCGGCGGACTCCTGCCCGCGATGCTGCAGCGCGAAGAGCCCCAGTTGCGTCAGCTCGGCGGCGTCAGGCCGCCCCGCCACGGCGAAGATTCCGCACATGCATCAAGTATAAATTATTCCCAGACTCCGAGCATCATTTCCGGCGGGGGGTCGTGCGCCCAGTCGATCTCGAGGATCAAGCGGAACGAGATGCGCCAGAAGGCGCGCGCCTCGGCGAGCGCCCGCCGCCACTCCTGACGCTCTTCGAGGTGCGTGAAATGCAGATAGCGAGCCCAGGCCTTCTCGAGAATTCCCCATCGATGCCATTGGACGAATCGGCGTTGGGACGTGCGCCATCGTCCGAAGCGCGGCGGCGCGTGCCGCAGCGATCGTCCCGTTCGCGCGGACCAGAAAATCGCCTCCAGGCATTTGCGATCGTCGGCGCGCGGACGTCCGCCCTTCCGCATTCGTCGCAGGAACGGCTTCCGCGATGCGGGAAACAAATACTCCATCTCTCGCCATTGCCACGGATGAAAGCCGTTCCACCTTCGTTCCACTCCTATCCTTACGGAGCGACCCTGCAAATAGTTCCATCCCCGCAAAAAATTCCTCCCTCGAAGGTTTTGACGCGATTTTGCGTCAAAACCCTAGAGGGAGAAACTGAAATCGCCAGGGGAACCCCGAAGGGCCCTTGTCATTTTGCGGAACCGCCGCCCCTGCGCCGCGCGCGCGGGCCGGAAACAGCGAGGCCAGTCTCTTCGATCATTTCTCTAGGAGAGTTCTGATCGATTCGGCTGGCCAGGGTCGGGGTGAAACCTAGTTCCTCTTCCGAGTCTCGTTCCGGGATCAATCCCGGCTTTTCGGTTTCACGCTTTTTCCGACACTTCTAGTGTAGCTCCGGCGAGGGGCGCGCGCCATCAAATGGCGCTCAAGTCTAGCGCGCGTGAAGAACCGCGTTCCGGAACATCTCCAGGCCCACCGCGGCTTTCCGGTAGGTCTGCCGCGTCCAGTTGGGGTGCTGCTGGATCGCGACGAAGCGCTCGGGGTGGGGCATCAGGCCGAGGACGTTGCCCTCGGGGTTGGTGAGGCCGGCGATGTTGAACATCGAGCCGTTCGGGTTGTTCGGGTAGCCGAGCAGCTTGCCGTCCTCGCTGACGTACTGCAGGGCGATGGACTTGTTCTTCTTGAGCTCCTCGAGCTGGCGCGGCGACTTGAGCACGAGCTTGCCCTCGCCGTGCGCGACGGGCAGCTCGATCATCTCGGGCAGGCCCTTGAAGAAGAGGCAGGAGGACTGGGTGTTCAGGCGCAGGTGCGTCCAGCGCGCCTCGAACTTGCCGGAGTCGTTGAAGGTGAAGCTCGCGGTCTGGTCGCAGGAGTTGGAATGGGGGAGGATTCCCGCCTTGACCAGGACCTGGAAGCCGTTGCAGATGCCGATGACGGGGCGGCCGAGGCGCACGAACTGGCGCAGGTCGGTCAGCGTGGTGCGGATCTGGTTGGCGAGGACCTTGCCGGCGCCCACGTCGTCGCCGTAGGAGAAGCCGCCCGGGATGGCGAGCACGCCGTAGTCCATGAGGCGCTTCTTGCCGGCCTTGATCTCATTGATGTGGACGAGCTCCGGGTCGCCGCCGACGGCCGCGAACGCGTTCGCGGTCTCGAGCTCGCAGTTGGTGCCCGCGGCGCGCAGGATCAGGATCTTGGGCTTTTTCATCCGAGGGCCGCCGGGAGCGTCTTCTGCCACGCGTCCTTGAGCTCGCGCAGCGGCTCCTCCATGATGGACGAGCCGTCGAGGCCGACGACCTTCAGGATCGGGTTGGCCGTGGTCTGGCCGACGCGGCGCACCGGCGCCGCCTTGGCGCCCTTGCCGAAGTGGCGCAGGAACGCGCTCTCGTTCTCGGGCGCGACCTCGACGAGGATGCGGCTCGGGCTCTCGGAGAAGAGGAGCGTCTCGTTGGAGAAGATGCGGGGGTCGCGCGGCATCTCGTCCAGGTCGAGCAGGCAGCCGAACTCGCCGGTGAAGCCCATCTCCGCCGCGGCGACGGCGAGGCCGCCGTCGGAGAGGTCGTGCGCGGAGAGGACCATGCCGCGGTTGATCGCGGCGTGGAGCGACTTGAAGCCGTCGAGCGCCGTCGCGGGCTGGACCTTGGGCGGCTCCCCGCCGCTGCGGCCCAGGATCTTGTGGTACAGCGAGCCGCCCAGCTCGTCGTTGGTGCGGCCGATCAGGTACAGCGCGTTGCCCGGGCCCTTGAAGTCCATCGTCACGGCCTTGCGCACGTCGGGCACCGGAGCGATCGCGGAGATGAGCAGCGTGCCCGGGATCGGCAGCTCCTTGCCCTTCTCGTCCTTGGACTGGTTGTAGAGGCTGTCCTTGCCGGAGATGAAAGGAGCGGAGAAGCCCTTGGCGGCGTCGCGGCAGCCCTCGGCGGCGCGGATCAGCGCGCCGAGCTGCTTGGGGTCCTCGGGGCTGGCCCAGCAGAAGTTGTCGAGCAGGGCCGCGCGCGACGGGTCGGCGCCCACGCAGGTCAGGTTGCGCAGGGCCTCGTCCACGCAGGCCAGCGCCATCCAATACGGGTCGATGCGGCCGTAGTCGGGGTTGAGGCCGTGCGCGACGGTGAAGCCCGTGAAGTCGTCCATGTCGCCGGTGGCCGCGTGCGGCCAGATCACGCAGGCGTCGCCGGGGCCGTCGTGGCGCACGCCCTGGAGCGGCTTGATGACCGTGCCGCCCTGGACCTCGTGGTCGTACTGGCGGATCACCCACTCGCGCGAGCAGACGTTGACGTTCCCGATCGCTTCCCGCAAGGCCGCGGAGAGCTTCTTCTCCGTTCCTCCGGCGGGTTTGGAAGTCGCCGGGCCGGTCCACGTCGCCGTCCGCTCGACCCGCGGCAGTCCCTTGTGCAGGAACTTCATGTCCAGATCGACCACGGCGTTGTCGTGGTGCGTGACGAGCAGGCGCCCGTTCTTGGTGAACTCGCCCAGGACCGAGGTCTCGCAGCCCTCGGCCGCGAAGACGGCCTCGAGCGCCTTGAGGCTCTTGGGCGGCACCGCGAGGACCATGCGCTCCTGCGACTCCGACAGCCAGATCTCCCAGCTCTCCAGGTCGGACGCCTTGAGCTTGGCGTCCTCCAGGCGCACGCGAGCGCCGCAGTCGGCTCCGAGCTCGCCGATGGCGGAGGAGAAGCCTCCCGCGCCGCAGTCGGTGACCGAGGAGTAGAGCTTGCGCTCGCGCGCGCGCAGGAGCGCGTCGAGCACGCGCTTCTCGTTGATCGCGTGGCCGATCTGCACCGCGGAGGCGGGCGCGTCGGCGCCGAGGTTCGACGAGGAGAACGTGGCGCCGTGCAGGCCGTCGCGGCCCGTGCGGCCGCCGACGGCGACGATCAAGTCGCCGGGGGAGACCTTCTTGCCGACCGCCCACTGAGGCAGGATGCCGACGGTGCCGACGAAGACGAGCGGGTTCAGGCGATAGTCGTCGTCGAACCAGATGCCGCCGCCGGCCGTCGGGATGCCCATGCGGTTGCCGTAGTCGCGCACGCCGGCGACGACGCCGCGCAAAGTCCGCGACGGGTGGTGCGAGCCCTCGGGCAGCGCGCCTTTATAATCGGGAGTGCCGAAGCAGAACACGTCGGTGTTGAGGACGGGCTTGGCGCCCAGGCCGCAGCCGAGCACGTCGCGGACCACGCCGCCCACGCCGGTCTCCGCTCCGCCGTAGGGCTCGAGCGCGGAGGGATGGTTGTGCGTCTCGGCCTTGAAGGCCAGCGCCCATTTCTTGCCGAAGGCGACCACGCCCGCGTTGTCCTCGAAGACCGACAGGCACCACGGCTTCTTGACCGCGGCGGTGGCGGCGACGATCGTCTCCTGGAACAGGTTCTTGATCGCGCGCGTCTTCTTGCCCTCGGTGTACTTGATCGGGCTCGTGAAGGTCTTGTGCTTGCAGTGCTCGGACCAGGTCTGCGCGATGGTCTCGAGCTCCGCGAGAGAAGGTTCGCGCTTCAAGCCCTTGAAGTGAGCCTGGATCGCGGCCCACTCGGCGTCGTTGAGCGAGAGGTGGCGCGCCTCGCCCAGCGCGCGGAGGTCCTTCGGGGACTTTCCGAGGATCGTCAGCGTCTCGTCGACGGCGGTGCTCACGGGTGGGCCTCCGAGACGACGGCGCGATGGATCAGCGGATTGGCGAGGGTCTTCGACACGGCCTTCTCGAGCGCGGCCTTGTTGGCGCGGCCGACGAGCCGGTAAACGAGGGCGCAGCGCACCGACTCCGGCTTCGGCAGCCCCATGTCCGCGATCGCGTCGCGCACGGTCTCGCCGACGGGGTCGGTCACGGTCGGCTTGAGCCAGACCTCGACGCGCCAGAAATTGGCCCCGTTCATCGGGGCGGGAGAGGGCGTGACCACGCGGTGCTCCTGCGTGACGGCGTCGCAGAGGAGGTCCTTCGTCGCCTGCAGGACCTGGTTGGCGGAGAGGGAGCCCTTGATCTCGTAGAGCCGGGACACGCGGGTCTCGATCAGCGACGTGAGGCCCTGCGCGCGCAGCAGAGTCAGCGCCGCGGCGCCCTCGGCGTCGGCGTGCTCGGGCCTGAGGCGGATCTCCACGAGGTGCGTGTTCGAGGGCTGGACGCGGACGGTCATTTCGTCACCTTCGCCAAGAACTCTTCGTAGCGCGTCAGCGTGCCGGCGACGACCTCGGCGGGCAGGTCCGGCCCGGGCGCGGTCTTGTTCCAGCCGGACTTCTCCAGCCAGTCGCGCACGAACTGCTTGTCGAAGCCGTCCGGGGTCGTGCCGGGCTTCCAGTCCTTCTTCTCCCAGACGCGGGAGGAGTCGGGCGTCAGGATCTCGTCGATGAGGCGCAACTCGCCGTCGATGAAGCCGAACTCGAACTTGGTGTCGGCGAGGATCAGGCCGCGCGAGGCGAGATGAGCCGACGCCTTCGCGAAAACCGCGAGAGTGAGCGTCTCGAGCTTCTTCGCCAGGTCCGCGCCGATCACCTCGGCCAGGCGCTCGCGCGAGATGTTCTCGTCGTGGCCCTCGTCGGCCTTCGTCGCGGGCGTGAAGATCGTCTCGGGGAGCTTCGAGGCCTCGAGAAGTCCGGCGGGGAGCCTGTGGCCGACGACGGATCCGGTCGCCTTATACTCCTTCCAGCCCGAGCCGGCGAGGTAGGCGCGCGCGACGCATTCGGCGTCGATGCGCTTGGCCTTCTTGACCAGCATCATGCGGCCGTCGAACCAGGCGCGGTCGAGCTTCGCCGGCACGAGCTTCTGGATCGCGTCGAAGTCGGCGGTGATGAGGTGATTGGGGACGACGTCCTTCGTGAGGTCGAACCAGAACAGCGCGGCCGTCGTGAGGATCTTGCCCTTGCCGGTGATCGGGGTGGGGAGGATGACGTCGAAAGCGGAGAGACGGTCGGAGGCGACGATCAACAGCTTGTCGCCGAGATCGTAGACGTCGCGGACCTTGCCGCGGCGGAGCAACGGGAGACCCGCGATGACGACCGACGATTCAGGCGCGGACAATGTTTTTACTCCCACTCGATGGTCGCCGGCGGCTTGGAGCTCACGTCGTAAGCCACGCGGTTGACTCCCTTCACTTCGCTGACGATGCGGCTGGAGATCTTGGCGATGAGGTCGTGCGGCAGGCGCGACCAGTCGGCCGTCATGCCGTCGCGGCTGTCGACCGAGCGCAGCACGACGGTGTTTTCATAGGTGCGCTCGTCGCCCATGACGCCGACGGAGCGGACGGAGGGCAGGATCACGACGAAGGACTGCCAGACCTTGTCGTACCAGCCCGAGGCCTTGAGCTCCTCGCGCAGGATCAGGTCGGCGTCGCGCAGGGTCTTGAGCAGCTCGGGCGTGACGGCGCCCAGCACGCGGATGGCCAGGCCGGGTCCCGGAAAAGGGTGCGCGCCGAGCAGGTCCTGCGAGATGCCCATCTCCTTGCCGAGGCGGCGGACCTCGTCCTTGAAGAGCATGCGCAGAGGCTCGACGAGGGAAAGCTTCATCTTCTTGGGCAGGCCGCCGACGTTATGGTGGCTCTTGATCACCACGGACGGCCCATGAACCGAGACGGACTCGATCACGTCGGGATAGAGAGTGCCCTGAGCGAGGAACGAAACGCCCTTGATGCGCTTGGCTTCCTTGTCGAAGACCTCGATGAAGGACTTGCCGATGATCTTGCGCTTCTTCTCGGGATCGGACACGCCCTTGAGGCGGCCGAGGAACAGCTTGGAGGCGTCCACGACCTTCAGGTTGAGATTGAGCTCTTGCCCGAGCACGCGCTGCGCGCGCTCGAGGTCGCCGTGGCGCGTGAGGCCGGTGTCGACGTAGATGCAGAAGAGACGCTTGCCGATGGCGCGGGAGATGAGCGCGGCGGCGACCGAGGAGTCGACGCCGCCCGACAGGGCGCAGACGACCTTGCCCTCGGGGCCGACCTGGGCGCGGATGGCGGCGACCTGGGTGTCGAGCAGCGAGGACATCGTCCAGCGCTTCTGGAAGCCGCAGATGCGCCGCGAGAAGTTCTCGAGCACCTTGGAGCCCAGCGGCGTGTGCACGACCTCGGGATGGAACTGGATGCCGTACCAGCCCTTTCCCTGGTCGGAGATCGCGGCGAAGGGCGCCGAAGGGGTGCGCGCGTCGACGCGGAAGCCGTTGTTGAGGCGCTCGGCGCTGTCGCCGTGGCTCATCCAGACCTGCAGGCGCTTGGGCAGGTCCGCGAACAGCGGGCTCTCGGCGACGATCTCGAGATCGGCGTGGCCGTACTCGCGCTTCTTGGCCGGGACGACCTTGCCGCCGTGCAGGGCGACGAGCAGCTGCATGCCGTAGCAGATGCCGAGGACGGGGACTCCCGCCTCGAACACGAACGGGTCCGGTCGAGGCGAGCCCGAGCGGTGGACGGAATCCGGGCCGCCCGACAGGATGATGCCGGCGGGCTTGGCGGCTTCGATCTGCGCCTTCGTCGCCTTGAAGGGCAAAATTTCACAATACACTTCCAGTTCCCGCAGACGCCGCGCGATGAGCTGGGTGTACTGGCTCCCGAAGTCGAGGATGAGGATCTTCTCGGCTTCGCGAGTGGCGACCGGCATTACTTGCCCATCCCGATGCGCTGGGCCTTCTGGAAGATCTTGCCCTCGGTCTTGATGGCGGGCGCGATCACGATCTCGGTCGTCTGCATCTCCTTGATGCTGGAGGCGCCGACGGTGCCCATGCAGGTGCGCAGGGCGCCGACGAGGTTCTGCGAGCCGTCGTCGAGGCGGGACGGCCCGAAGAGGATCTCTTCCAGGGTTCCGGTGATGCCGACCTGGATGCGCGTGCCGCGCGGGAGGTTGGCGTGGGGAGTGGCCATGCCCCAGTGGAAGCCCTGGCCCGGCGCTTCCTTCGCGCGCGCGAAGGCGGAGCCGACCATGACGCCGTCGGAGCCGGCCGCGATGGCCTTGCAGATGTCGCCGCCGGTGGACATGCCGCCGTCGGTGATGATGGGCACGTACTTGCCGGTGCGCTTGAAGAAGTAGTCGCGGGCCGCGGCGCAGTCGACGGTCGCGGTGACCTGCGGCACGCCTATTCCCAAGACGCCGCGCGAGGTGCACGCCGCGCCCGGGCCGACGCCGATGAGCAGGCCGCTGACGCCGGCCTCCATCAGCTCGGTGGCCACGGAGTAGCTCACGCAGTTGCCGGTGATGACGGGGATCTTCATCTTCTTGCAGAAGGACGCGACGTCGAAGGGCTTGTACTTGGTGGCCTTGTGGCGGACCGTCGTGACGGTGGACTGCACGACGAAGATGTCCGCGCCGGCCTCCATCGCGATCTTGCCGTACTTTTCGGCGTTCTGCGGGATGGTGGAGACCGCGCAGGGGACCTTGTTCTTCTTGATCTGCTTGATGCGCTCGGCGATGAGCTCTTCCTTCACGGCGGGGCGGTACAGGTCCTGCACCAGGCGGGTCGCCTCGTCGGGGGACGCGCCGGCGATCTGCATGACGATCTCGCGGGGCTTCTCGTAGCGGGTGTTGATGCCGTCGAGGTTGAGCACGCCCAGGCCGCCGAGCTTGCCCATGGCGATCGCGAACTCGGTGTCGACGACGCCGTCCATGGCGGAGGCGAGGAAGGGGATCTCGAGCTTGACGCCGCCGAGCTGGAGGGTGGTGTCGACCTCGTCCGGGTTGACCGTCACGTCGCCGGGGACCAGCGCGATCTCGTCAAAGCCGTAGGCCCTGCGGGCCTCGCGGTCGCGACCGATGAAGAAAGCCATTCGGGGGCACCTCTCGTCGGGGATTTCGTCGACGACAGAGAGAGCGTATCAAATTGCGTCAACAGGGGGCAACCTCTGAGGAGCCGGCCGGTCAGGCGCGGCTTTTGAGAAGTTCGTCCAGCATCGGGTCGAGCTGTTCGAACTCGAAGGGCTTCTCGAGGGAGCGGATCAGCGGGTCCTCGGGCAGCCGCGTCGCGATCCAGCGCGCCGACGCCGCGCTCATCACGACGATGGGCGTGGTTTTCGTCAGCTCGTCGGCGCGCAGGATCTCGATGAAGCGGGCCCCGTCCATCTTCGGCAGGCAAAAGTCCAAGAGCACGGCGTCGGGGCGGCGCTCGGCCGCCAGACGCAAGGCCGTCTCGCAGGTTTCCGCGACGGCGACCGTATAGCCCCGGACGCCGTAATGCGCGGCGAGGAGGATCAGCAGGTCCGGATCGTCATCGATGACGAGCAGGTGCGACATTGGGGAAGTATTGTAATTTAGCGACGTCGGGTCAAGGGTCCTCGGTAGGCCCTTTGGCCGCGTCCTCGCGCCCGGAAGGCCCACGAATTCCTTCTTCCGGTCTTTTACTCTATCAAGGATGACGAGGCTGCTCCTCTCCGCGCTGCTCGCCCTCGCGCCCGCGCTCCCCGCCGCGGCGCAGGTCCGCGCGGTCGCCGTGCCTGTGACGGCTCCGACCATCCTCTCGGCTCCCGCGGCGCTCGGCGCCGCGGCCCTCGTCCCGTCCTTGTCGGCCGCTTCCATTTCGCCCCTGGCCGCGGGCGTCTCGCTCTCGGCTCCGGCCCTGTCAGGCATCTCTGCGGCGCCCTCGGCCTCGCTGCCGGCTCTTCCGGTTTCCGCGATCCAAGCCGCGCCGGCCTTGCCTCTCGCCGCGGCCGCGCGAGAGGGCTCCCATTCGACGCCGCCGTCGGCGGCGATCAGCGCCGACAGCCCTGCGGCGCTGGACCGCGCGCCGCCCGCGAAGGCGGCTCCGCTCGTCCTCCACAGCCTTCAGGATCTCCGCTATCTCACCGACCAGGACGGCGGGGCCTCGGCGGCCCGCGCGGTCTTCGACGGAGAGCTCGCGACGGGCAAGCCGGCGGCCGTCCCGGGCATGGCCGGAGTCGCGGTCCGGTCGGTGGACGCCGGGCTCGGCGAGTTCCAGGCGCACGAGATCGCGACGATCCGCAAGATCCAGGTCTTCACGCCCGATCTCCAGGTGCTGGTGCGCGAGCAGGGCGCCACGCCGGACCTGATCGTCAACGGGGTCGTCACCGAGCTCAAGTCGGTCCACAGGGGCGTGCTCGACAAGCAGCTCTCCCACGCGAACCACCAGCTGGTCTCCCACGCGAAGCGCCACGGCCTCGGCCTGGGCGCGGTGGTGCTGGACGTGATCGGGCCCGAGCTGGCGACGGAGCAGATCGAGGGCAAGATCGCGGAGGTCGTGCGCGGCGAGAAGGAGATCGGCTTCTCCCGGGTGTACGTGTTCCACGGCGACGAGGTGAAGACCTTCGCGCCCGCGGCCGACGGCGACTTCCGCCTCGCGCCGTCCGCGATCCCGTTCGCGCCGATCGCCGCGCCCGCGGCGGTCGCGGCCGCGGCGCGGCCGTCCTTCGTGCTCCCGTCGGCGCTGGCGAACGCCGCGCTCCCCGACATGGACGTGATGAGGCGCGAGATCCAGGAGCCGTCGCGCCGGCTCCAGGCGAAGGGCATCGAGGCGACGATCACGATGTACGGCTCGGCGCGCATCCTCTCGCCGGAGAAGGCGCGCGCGAAGCTGGACGCCGCGGTGAAGGAGCTCGGGCACAAGCCGAAGGGCAAGGCGGCCAAGGCGAAGCTGGCCGAGGCGCGCGAGGCGGTGCGGATGTCGAAGTACTACCGCATCGCCCAGGAGCTGGGCGCGCTGATCGCGACGGAGGGCGGCGGCAAGGTCGCGGTCGTGACCGGCGGCGGGCCCGGCATCATGGAGGCCGGCATGCGCGGCGCGTTCGAGGCCGGCGGGCCGGCCGTGGGCTACAACATCAAGCTGCCGCACGAGCAGAGCCCGAACCCGTACGCGACTCCCGGCCTCGACTTCACCTTCGAGCACTTCCCGACGCGGCAGATGGCGATGCGCCACGGCTCGATGGGCCTCGTCTACTTCCCCGGCGGCTTCGGCACGATGTACGAGCTCTTCGAGATCCTGACCTTGATGCAGACCGGCAAGATGGCGCGCGCGCCCATCGTCCTCGTCGGCGAGCGCGCGTACTGGGACCACATCCTGGACTTCGACGAGTTCGCGCACATGGGCCTGATCGCGCCGCAGGACCTGTCGCTGTTCACCTTCGCCGAGAACGCGCCCCAGGCCTGGGCCGCGATCCGCGCGGCGCACGCGCCGGCCGTCGCCGCGCGCTAGAAGTTATCCACAAACTCGTCGCGCGACGAGTCGGTGGATAGCTAATATGCGATCGAGACGACCTTCCAGTTCTCGCCGTTCCAGTCGAGAGTCTGTCCGACCTTGAGCCCGAAGAGGGATTGAACGAAAGGTCCGGGCCACGGCACGAGCTCTCCGCCTTCCTCGGCCTCGTCTTCGCCCACGATGCGCATGGTGCGCGTCTCTTCGGCGGCATTTTTCAAAACGACGCGCGCGCCGAAGCGGATCTCATCCTTCGGCAGATTCGCCGGATCGACGAGGATGGCGGATTCAAGCCTCGCGCGGACATAGCGCAGATCTCGCTCCAAAATCCGCTTCCGTTTGCGCTTGTTCGCATCGGCCTGCGCGCCGGCGAGAGTCGCGAGCTCCGCGGTGATGCGCGCCTCCTCGTCCTGCAGCAGCTTCGCGCCGCGAGGAGTGACGTAATTGGGGTTTGGGGACAGCGGCTTCTCCGGCGGGTTCTCGTCGGGCTCCGGACCGTCTTCCTTGACGAAGGCCCGGCTCACGTCAGACGCGCGCGGCGATGCGCGCGCAGGCCTCGTCGAGCGTGAGCGCCTGCTCGTCGCCGGTCTT
>DATNGC010000111.1:0-7793 GCA_035606075.1 Elusimicrobiota bacterium | reverse complement strand
CGACCTTGTTGCGCGCGTCGGCGGTCACGATGACCATCTTGTCCTTGCTGCGCGCCAAGGCGCCCGCCAGGACGCCGCGGAACGTCAAGCCGTCGGTCTTGGTCCCGTTGACCGTGATCGTGCCGTCGAGCGACACCTTGACCTGCACGTTCTCGTCGACGGAGGCCTTGCCCTCGGCGTTGCCGGCGCGCGTCTCGAGCACCTTGATGCCGAGCGTCACCGCCATCGGCGCGACCGCCATGAAGATGATGACGAGCACCAGGCACACGTCCACGAGGGGCGTGACGTTGATCTGGGTGATCGGCTCGTCGTCTTTTTGGGCCGCGCCGGCCATGGTGTCCTCTTATTTCGCCCCGAGCATCACGATGAGCCGCGCGCTCGCGACTTCCATCTCCACCGTGACGCGCTTGAGCCGGCCCATGAAGTAGTTGTAGAGGATCGCCGCGGGGATCGCGACGACGAGGCCCGCCGCCGTGGCGACGAGCGCCTCGGCGATGCCCTGGGCCACGACGGAGGGGCCGCCCGTGCCGGAGGCCGCGAGGTCGCGGAAGGCCTTGATGATGCCGACGACCGTGCCGAACAGGCCGATGAACGGAGAGATCGTGCCGAGCGTGCCCAGGACGGCGAGGTAGCGCTCGAGCTTCAGCCGCTCCTCCTTGAGCTTCGACTGCAGCAGCTCCTCGAGGTCCTTGCGCGAGCGCCCGGCGTGCGCCAGGCCGTAGCCGACGACCTGCGCCACCGCGGACGGGTGCTTCTGGCACCAGGCCGCCGCGCTCTCGGGCTTGCCGCCCTCCATCTGCTTGCGCACCGCGCCGAGGATCTCGTCGGACTTGTTGGCCGTCGCGCCGCGGAAGTACCACCAGCGCTCGAGCGCGAAGGTGATCGACAGGATCGACAGGAACATCAGGATCACGAGCGTGAAGCTCCCGCGGAACATCTGGATGATTTGAATGTCGCCCATAAACTCGAGTTCTCCCTTAGTTCGTCATGCCCGGCATCGCCGGCTCGCCGCCGTTGTTCGCCGACGAGTCCGTCGCCGCCGGAGCCGGCGCCGCGCGCCGCCCCTTCGCCGCGGACTTCTTCTTTTTCGCGGGCTTCGCCGGCTTCGCCGCCGGCGCCTGGTCGTCGTCCGGCATCACCTGCGTGCCGCCGTTGTCCGGAGCGACGTCGCCGTCCACGTTCGGAGTCGCCGCCGCGCGCGCCGCGGTCTTGCGCGGAGCGGCCCCGCCGGCGGACTTGCGCAGGGCGGCCGCGCGCGCGGCCGCCGCCTTCGCGGTGTCCCGCGGGCCCGACCGCGCCAGATCGTCGTAGGCGTCCGCCGCCGAGGCCGGGTCGCCCGCCTTCTCGTACGCCTCGCCGAGCTTGATCAGCGCCTGCAGGCGGTACTGGGAGCCGGCCGGCTTCATGCCGCGCATCTTCTCCCACACGGCCAGGGCCTCGTCGGGCCGCCCCGCCGCGAGCCGCACCTCGCTCTCGCGATAGTAGGTCTCGAACGCCAGGTCCGCGTCGGCCTTGGGGTCGGAGCGGATCTGCGCCAGCGTCGCGACCGCCCCGTCGAAGTCCTTGCGGTCCTTCTGGATCTGGTACGTCTCCCACAGCGCGCTCTGCGCCTGCGCGTCGCCGGGCTTGGCGGAGGCGACGTACTTCTGGTACGCGTACTGCGCCATGTCGAGCTTGCCGAGCTTCTTGTAGGCGAGCGCCAGGTTGAACTGCGCGGGGCCCGCGTAGTCCGACGACGGATACTCCTCGATGAGGCGGGTGTAGTTGCGCGACGCGTCGTCGTACTTCTCGAGCGCGTAGTAGGCGCTGGCCAAGTGGAAGACCGCCAGCGGCGTGTCGTCGCTCTTGTCGAAGTTGTTCAGCAGGCGCTCGTAGGCCGGGATCGCCTCCTGGTGCCTGCCGAGGTTGAAGTAGCTCTCGCCGAGCAGGAACTGCGCCTTCGGCAGGTCCGGGTGGTTCGTGTAGTCGACCGAGAACTTCTGGAACTCGGCCGAGGAGAGCGCGTAATCCTTCGCGTCGAAGGCGCGCCGCGCCAGGCGGAACTGCGCCTCGCCGCCGATCGGCGTGCCCGGCTGGGAGGTCACGATCGCGCGCAGGCTCGTCTTGTAGTCGTAGCCGCGCGAGCGGTCGAAGACCGCCTCCAGGATGTCGAGCCCGTCGTTGGCCTCGGGCGCCGACGGGAAGGCCGCGACGAGGTCCTGGACCTCCTTGACCGCGCTCGCGTCGTCCTTCATGTTGAACGCGGCCTGAGCGATGCGCAGGTGCGCCAGCGGCGCGGTCGTCCCCTTCGGGTCGGCCTCGAGCAGGCCGCGATAGGCCGCGACCGCCTCGGAGTACTTCTGCGCGCGGAACAGCGTGTCGGCGATCTGCGCGCGCGCCTGCGCCGCGTCCTTGGCGTTCGGGTACTTGGCGACCAGCTGCTTCCAGAGGTCGATGGCCTGCGTGTAGTAGCGCTGATGGTAGGAGCTCATCGCCGCGCGGTACAGCGCCGCGGGCGCCTCGGGCGAGTCCGGGTTGTCGGCCGCGTACTTCGCGTAGAGCTGGTAGGAGTCCTCGTAGTTCTTCTGGTTGAACATCGAGTCGGCGATGCCGAGCTCGTTGAGGCCGGAGAACGTGAAGGAGGAGTTGGCGACGGCCAGCATGTCCTTGAGCTTCTGGCGCGCCTCGAGCGCGAGCTGGTCCTCGCCCTTGTACGTGTGCGCCCACGCCAAGCCGTCCTGCGCGTAGAAGGCCGCGGGATCGTCGGGATAGACCTTGAGGATCATCTCGTAGATGACCTTGGCCTCGTCGACCTGGTTCAGCGACAGGTAGGCGTCGGCGGCGTACAGGTAGCTCATGCTGCGCCACTTCGACTTCGACGGCGGCAGGTGGCGGAAGATGAACTGGTAGGAGGTCAGGATCGAGTTGTACGCCTTCTGGTCGTACTGGCTCTTGAGGATGGAGAACAGCGCCTGCTCGGCGATGTCCGACGACGGCGCCAGGTCGATGATGCGCTGGAAGGACGACGTCGCCTCGGCGTAGCGCTTCATCGCGAGCTGGGAGTTGGCCATGATCAGGTAGATGTTCTTGGCCAGCGCGTGGTTGGGGTACTGCGCGACGAAGTTGTTGCCGGTCTGGACGGCCTGCATGTAGTCGCCGACCTGGTTCTGGCACCAGGCGAGCTTGAAGTACGCCAGCGGGGCGATCTTGACCGCGTCGGGATACTGCGTGATGACCTTCGTGTAGGCGAACAGCGCGTCGCGCGTCTGGTTCGCCACGAGGTAGGACTCGGCGATGAAGAACTGCGCGAGGGGAGCGAAGAAGTCCTTCGGGTAGCGGTCGAGCACCGACTGGAAGTTCGCGCGCGCCTCGACGTAGTCCTTCTTCTGGAAGTAGGACGAGCCGATGCGGAACAGCGCGGAGACGCGCAGCGGGCTCTCCGGGTACAGCGCGATGAAGCGCTGGTACTTGGAGATGGCGCCGTTGAAGTCCTGGGCCAGGAAGAACGAGTCGCCGATGAAGAACTGCGCCTCCTCCTTGAGCTCGGAGTCCGGGTAGTCGCGGATCAGGTTCTCGAAGGCCGCCGCGGCCAGGTAGGCGCGCTTGCTGAGCAGGTAGGTCTTGCCGAGGTAGTACTGCGCGTCGGCCGTCTTGACCTCCTTGAGGGCGCGCTCCGCGTTCGGATAGTCGCCCTTGTGCAGCGCCACGATGCCCTGCGCGTAGAGCACGTTGGGCTCGCGCAGGAACGTCGGGTACGTCTCGCCGAGCAGGAACAGGTTGGCCTCGGCCTGCGTGAACTGCTCGAGCGCGAGGTCGGCGTAGATGATCCCCATCAGCGCTTCCGCGTTGATGTAGGCCTTAGGGAAATTCTTGTCGACGTTCTGGAACTCGGAGACGGCGCGCTCCCAGTCCTTGTCGTTGTAGGCGACCTCGCCCAGGCGGTACTGCGCGGAGGAGGCCAGGCCGGACTTCTTGTCGCGCAGGACCTCCTCGTACGCGCGGCGCGCGTCCTCGAGCGCCTTCTCGGCCGCCGGATTTTTAGGCGAGAGGAGCCGTGCGGTGGAGTTCTTCTTCGAGGCCTCCTCGGACTTCAGGATGGACAGCGCGTGCTGGAGATAGGCGTCGCCGATCATGAACTGAGCGTCGACGGTGCGCGGGCTGCGCGGGAACTGCTGGAGATAGTTCTCGAAGGCTTGGACGACGGCGAGCTTGTCGCGTCCCGTCTCCTGGAAGAGCTGCGTGGCGGACGTGAACGAGGCCTCCTCGGCCTGCGCGTCGTAATCGAGCTTGTCCGATCCGCCGAACATGGACGCGCCCGCGGACGACGTCAAGGCGAGCGCGGCCAAGATCGCGAAAGTCTTCTTCATGCTTGCTCCTCGGAGGGTCGGGTCATCTTCGTGTCGATCTCTTGCTTCAAGCGCTTCAAAAGCGCGTCGGCGGTCACGCCGTTCATCTGGCGGCTCCCGTCCTTCGCCTTCGCGTCGCGCACGCGCACGGCCAGCGTACCGGATTCGACGTCCTTCGGGCCGAGCAACACCATGTATGGTATCTTCTGGAGAGCGGCTTCGCGAATCTTGTGGCCGATCTTCTCGGGGCGCGCGTCGAGCTCGACGCGCAAGCCCGCCGCCTCGAACTTCTTCTTGAGCTCCTCGGCCGCCGGGATCTGCTCGTCGGTGAGCGTCATGATGGCGGCCTGGACGGGCGCCAGCCACAGCGGGAAGTGCCCCGCGTAGTGCTCGATCAGGATGCCGAAGAAGCGCTCGATGGACCCGTACAGCGCGCGGTGCACCATCAGCGGCCGGTGGCGGTTGCCGTCGGCGCCGATGTACTCCATGCCGAAGCGCTTGGGCAGGTTGAAGTCGAACTGGACCGTGGACAGCTGCCACGGGCGGCCGAGCGCGTCGATGAGCTTCACGTCGATCTTCGGCCCGTAGAACGCGGCCTCGCCCTTGCACAGCTTGTAGGGGACGCCGCGGCGCTTGAGGACCGACTCGAGCGCGCCGGTCGCGCGGTCCCACTCCTCGGCCTCGCCGACGTAGTCCGCGGACTTCTCCGGGTCCCAGGTGGACAGCTCCATCGCCCACTTCTCGAAGCCGAACGCCTCGAAGACCCGCAGCGCGAAGTCCAGGCAGCCGTCGATCTCGGACTCGATCTGCTCGGGCGTGCAGAAGATGTGCGCGTCGTCCTGAGTGAAGCCGCGCACGCGCAGCAGGCCGTGCAGGACGCCGGAGCGCTCGTAGCGGTACACCGTGCCGAGCTCCGCCAGCCGCAGCGGCAGCTGCTTGTAGCTGCGCAGGCCGCTCTTGTAGATCAGGATGTGGCAGGGGCAGTTCATCGGCTTGAGCATGTACTCGGCCTTCTCGACCTCGATCTCGCCGAACATGTTCTGGCGATAGAAGCCGGTGTGGCCCGACACGTTCCAGAGATCCTTGTTCGCGATGTGCGGCGTGCACACCATCTGGTAGCCGCGCTTGAGGGCCTCGGCCTTGAGCCAGTCCTCCATGATCATGCGCATGCGGCCGCCTTTCGGGTGCCAGAATATCAATCCGGGTCCGGCCAGCTCTTGAATGCTGAACAGGTCGAGCGCGGGACCGAGCTTGCGGTGGTCGCGCTTCTTGGCCTCCTCGAGCTGGACCAGATGCGCGTTGAGCTGCTCCTTGGTCGGCCACGCGGTCGCGTACAGCCGCTGGAGCATGGCGTTCTTCTCGTCGCCGCGCCAGTACGCGCCGGCGACGGAGAGGATCTTGAAGTGGCGGATGGCCTTGGTGCTGGGCGTGTGGCCGCCGCGGCAGAGGTCCGTGAAGGTCCCGTGGGAGTAGTGCGTGAGCTTCTGGTCCTTGAAGCCCTCGAGCAGCTCGAGCTTGTAGGGCTCCCCGCGCTTCGACCAATACTCCTTCGACTCCTCGTAAGTCACTTCCTTGCCGACGAAAGGATGGTTGCCCTCGGCGATCTGGAGCATGCGCTTCTGGATCGGGAGGAAGTCCTCCTCGGTGAAGCGGTGCGGCGAGTCGAAATCGTAGTAGAAGCCGTTATCGATCGCGGGGCCGATCGTGATCTTCGTGCCGGGGAAGAGCTCCTGCACGGCTTGGGCCATCACGTGCGCGCACGAGTGCCGCAGCGCGTCGAGGGCCTCCTGGGAGTTGGGATCGGCGGCGTGGACGATGTCGGTGGCGGGCATTACATCGGCTCCTGGGGCAAAAAAATGGTGCCCAGTACAGGATTTGAACCTGTGACCTTTCCCATGTCAAGGGAACGCGCTACCACTGCGCCAACTGGGCACGAAGTACGAAGCAAAGAGCAAGGCGTCGACCTCGATAGTATCATGTCCGTGTCCAGTGAATCAACTTTACATAGCTGGTGTTACGGAATCAATACGGGAAACCAAAGTGTTACCTTATAGTCATAATTGTCACAGTCGGCCCGAGGAGAACGCCTTTCAGCGCGCGCGGCCGTTGGCGTCGAGGTCGAAGCTGTCGTACGTCCAGCTCCCCCCGCTGTTCATCGCGGTCGTCGCGGTGACGCCGTCGCCGGCCGCGTCCAGCGTCAGCGCGAACGCGTAGCGCGCCTGCGGGCCGGCGGGGCTGTAGTTCCAGTCGACCGTCCCGCGGTTGTCGATCTTCCAGACGCTGGGGCCGAGGACCCCGCCCTGAGTCGTCGTGCCCAGGACGTAGGTGTCGCCGTTGGCGTCGACGAGCACGGCGCGCACGTGGCACTCGGAGCCGTAGCGCAGGGAGTTCTGCCACTTCTGCGCGCCGTTGGAGGCCCAGTGCGCGACGAAGCAGCCGCTGTCGTCGTCGCCGGCGACGCTGACGCCGCCCCAGGACGTGACCGCCGCGCCGACGGGCAGCTCGTTCGCCCCGGTCCCGTAGCGCTGCTCCCAGAGCACGCCGCCGTCGAGGCCGAGCCGGCGCACCGTCACGCGCTCGGCCGTCGCGTTCGCGTCGGTCGCCACGGCGAAGGCCGCGGCGCCGTAGGCCACGGCGAACGTCCGCGCGCCGCCCTGCGGCGCGGAGGCGCGCGCGGGGAGCGCGGCGGCGAGTGCGGCGAGGAGGAGAGCGCTCTTCACAGGGCTATCTTATTGCATTCTCCGCGAGGCGACAAGTCGCGCAGCGGCTAACCGCCGCGCGGCGGGACGCGCCGGCGGAGCAGTTCGAGCGGGCCGCGCTTGGGCGCGAAGTCCCGGAACAGGGGATCGGGGTTGTTCTGCCACAGCAGGCGCGGGGCCTCGACGTCGACGCGCTCGTAGCGGCCCGACGCGGCGAGGGCGAGCGCGCGCGCCTGGAGCTCGGGCGTGAGCCTCAGCCACGGGGACGGGAGGATCCAGTCGGGCTCGGCCGTCTTGAACTCGTCCGGGGACTCCGGGCGCAGGGCGGTCGCGAACATCAGCGACAGCGAGTCGGCGTCGGAGAAGAACGTCGCGCCCGCTCCGGCGCGCATCGCGGCCGCGGCCGCGTCGACGTAGCCTTCGGCGCCGCGCGCGGTCTCCCCCGCCAGGCTCGCCAAGTCCGAGCGCGCGGGCACGTCGCGCAGGCGCTGGCGCTCCATGCCGGAGACGGTGTCCGCGGGCGCCGGCGGAGCCGCGAGCGCTTGCGCCGCCTTCAGCGGCGCGATGAACGCGGCGTTGGTGGTCACGGCGAGAGCCGTCAGCGCGGCGACCGCGGCGGGACGGCCCTTCCCCAGCGCCGACAGCGCGCGCGCGACGAGATAGGCGGCGGCCGGCAGGACGCCCGCGAGGTAGCGGCCGTAGGGCTCGGCCGCGCCAAAGGCCAGCAGGCCGAGCGTCGCGGCGAGCCAGAGCAGGCATAGGCGCCGCA
>DATNGC010000110.1:0-35759 GCA_035606075.1 Elusimicrobiota bacterium | reverse complement strand
GCGTAGGTCGACATGCTGGCGCCGATCGTCTTCCACATGCTGTTGAAGACGGCCGTGCTCCCCGTGAAGTGCACGCCCGCGAGGTCCGGATGCGACAGGACGGCATCCGAGATCATGGGGGCCGAGCCCGTCACCATGTTGATGACGCCCGGGGGCAGGCCGGCCTCGATGAGCAGCTTCATGAGGAAGTGCGCGGTGTACACCGTCGAGCTCGCGGGCTTCCAGACCACGGTGTTGCCCATCAGCGCGGGCGCGGTGGGCAGGTTGCCCGCGATGGCCGTGAAGTTGAACGGCGTGACCGCGAACACGAAGCCCTCGAGCGGGCGGTACTCGAGGCGGTTCCACATCCCGCGCGGGCTGCTCGGCTGCTTCGCGTAGATCTCCTGCGCGTAGTGCGCATTGAAGCGCAGGAAGTCGATGAGCTCGCAGGCCGAGTCGATCTCGGCCTGGTGAACGTTCTTCGACTGGCACAGCATCGTCGCCGCGTTCAGCGTCCAGCGCCAGTCGCCGGCCAGCAGATCTGCGGCCTTGAGGAAGATCGCCGCGCGAGCGGGGAACGGCATGCGCGACCACTCCTTTCGCGCCTTGAGCGCGGCTTTGATGGCCTTCTGGATCTCGGCCGGTCCGCCCTCGTGCTGCTTTCCCAGGACCTGAGCCTGGTCATACGGCGAGCGGATCTCGGTCTTCTTGCCGGTGCGCACTTCCTCGCCGCCGATGTACAGCGGCACGTCCACCTTCTTCGCCTTCATCTCGTTGAGGCGGGCGAAGAGCTTGGCGCGCTCGGGGCTTCCGGGCGCGTAGCCGAGGACGGGCTCGTTGACGGGCGTGGGCACTTCGAAGCGGGCGTTCATGTTTCCGATGATATCACATAGGCCGCGGGCGCGTTGCCTCGTCCGTCCGATGGGTATCTCCCCCCCATCCATACGGCGCGGGGGCCGAAAAAGCTCCCGCTTCGCTCAGATCAAGGCGTCGAGCTTCGCCTTGATCTGGGCCTTGGTCTGGACCCCCACCATCTGGTCGACGAGCTTGCCGCCCTTGAAGAACAAGAGCGTCGGGATCGCGGACACGCGATACGTCGCCATCGTCTCCGAGTTCTCGTCGGTGTTGAGCTTGCCGACGACCGCCTTGCCGGCGTACTCGCCGGCGAGCTCCTCGATGACGGGGCCCAGCATGCGGCACGGGCCGCACCACGGCGCCCACAGGTCGACCAGCACGGGCTTGTCCGACTTGAGCACGTTCTTCTCGAACGTCGCGTCCGACAGGTTCACTTCGCTCATAATGCCTCCTGAAGTTCAGTCCAGCGTCCGCAGCGCCTCGGCCGCGACGCCCTCGAGCTCCGCCTTTCCCGCGCCGGCCTTCGCCAAGGCGCGCAGGCCCAGCACGGCCGCGAACAGGAACCGCGCCGCGCCGCGCGCGTCGTCGGCCTTTCGTCTCACGCTCCCGTCCGTCCGCCCGCGCAGGACCGCGGCCGCGATGCCGCCCTCCATCCTCCGCCGGTTGTCCTCCACGCAGCGCGCGACGCCCGCGTCGTGCGCGGCTCGCTCCGAGGCCGCCCCCGCCATCAGACACCCGCGCGGATCGCGCGCGCATTCCGCGATCACGGCCGCGAAAAGCCGCTCCACGGCGGCGCGGCCCGTGCGCGCCCCGTTCATCGCGGCGAGCAGGCGCAGGGACCGGGTGGCGTCGTAGCGTCTCAGCGCGGCCAGGTACAGCTGGTGCTTGTCGCCGAAAGCCCCGTACAGGCTGGCCCGGACGAGCCCGGTGCCCTTCTCCAAGTCCGCGACGGAGGTCCCCTCGTACCCTTTGGAGCGGAAAGCCTCCACGGCCTTGTCGAGGACCTCATCGCCGTCGAACTCGCGCGGACGAGCCATGACTCTATTATAGACCGATCGTTCTATAATGTCAAGGACGGAAGAGCAAGGCTTTTGTAGACTCGCGGCATGGGACGAGAGATCGAGCGGAAGTTCCTGGTGAAGGGCGAGGGCTGGCGCAAGGGCGCGAAACGCTCGCGCCTGAGCCAAGGCTACCTGCTGGCGCAGAAGGGCAAGTCCGTGCGCGTGCGCCTCGAGGACGGGCGCGGCACGGTCACGATCAAGGGCCCGTCGCGCGGCGCGGGACGCGCCGAGTACGAGTACCCGATCCCGGCCGACGACGCGCGGGAGCTGCTCCGCGATCTCTGCGAGAAGCCGCTGATCGAGAAGACGCGGCATCGCGTGAAGCACGGCGGGCTGATCTGGGAGGTCGACGAGTTCGCGGGCGCCAACCGCGGGCTGATCGTGGCCGAGGTGGAGCTGAGCCGCACGCGGCAGAAGGTCGCGCTCCCGCCGTGGATCGGCAAGGAAGTGACCGGCGACCCGCGCTACCTGAACGCGAACCTGTTCAAGAAGCCCTACCGGAGCTGGCGCTAGCGGCCGAGGCGGTCGAGGTCCATCTCGCGCAGCTTGGGCGCGAACAGCGCGGCGCCGGCGACGGTGACCAAGGTCAGGCAGCCGCCGGCCACGACGGAAGGCACGGTGCCGAGCAGCTTGGCCGCGGCGCCCGACTCGAAGGCGCCGATCTCGTTGGACGTGCCGATGAAGATCGAGTTCACGGCGGCGACGCGCCCGCGCATGTGGTCCGGCGACGAGATCTGCACGATGGCGCCGCGGATGACCATGCTCACGCTGTCCAAGGCGCCGGCGAGTCCGAGCAGGACCAGCGAGAGCCACACGGTCTTGGACAGGGCGAAGCCGATGATGCAGAAGCCGAAGCCGGTCACGACGGCGAGCAGCACCCGTCCGGCCCGCTTGCCGGCGGGGCGGCGGATCATGAGGCCGCTGCCGATGAGGGCGCCGATCGACGGCGCGGCCTGGAGCAGGCCGAGCCCGGCGGCGCCGATCTTCAGGATGTCGCCGGCGAAGATGGGCAGGATGGCCTCGACGCCGCCGAACAGCACGGCGAACATGTCGAGGGCCAGGGCGGGCAGGAGTATCGAGTCGCCGAACACGAAGCGCAGGCCAGACGTGGCGCGGCGGAAAGCGGTCTCGCCGGGCGGCCCCGACGGAGCGGGCTTGGGGGTCAATTGGATCAGCGAGGCCGCGATCAAGGCGGAGGCGAGCAGGACGAGATCGACTCCGTAGGGCAGGCGCTCTCCCTTCCACGCGAACAAGATCCCGCCGACGCCGGGGCCGACGACGGACGCGGTCTGGAACGCGGCGGTGATCCACGCCGACGAGACGGCCAGGGCCTCGCGCGGCAGCATCTGCGGGACGATGGAGTACATCGCGGGCTGGTTGAAGCCGCGCGCGCAGCCGGTGAGGAAGGCCGCGAGATAGATCCACGGGACGCGATCCCCCGGAGCGACGCCGAAGGACGGGGTGGAGACCGCGAACAGGAGCATGGCCGAGGCGAAGCAGCCGAGGATCACTCCCTTGTACACGGCCAAGGGATTGCTGCGGTCGACGACGTCGCCGGAGAACAAGGCGAGGCTGATGGCGGGCACGGCCTCGAACAAGCCGATGAGGCCCAGGAACCACGGGTCGTGCTTGATGGAGTAGACCTGCCAGGCCATGACCAGGGTCTGGATCTGCAGGGCGAACGTCATCAAGAAGCGGGCGGCGGTGAGGCGGCGGAAATCGGGCGAGTCGAAGGCCGCCGGGGGTCTGGGGCTCACGGGGACGGCGATCTTATCATTTAGCCGAGGGGCTTCTCGGTCAGGACGGGACCGAGCAGGAGAAACCGTCGCGGGGTCGGGGTGACCTTCGTGTAGGACCGGAACACCCACGCGACCTCGGAGGAAGTGGGCTTGACGTTGACGCGCAGTCGAGTGACCGCCTGGGACCCGACGTCGGGGCCGTGGTCGCCGAGCTTCGGGAAGGCGAGGGCGGCCGCGATGAACGCAAGGAAGCCGGACAGCGCGAGCAAGCGCTTCCACAGGGGCAGGGATTCTTTCTGTTCCTTCGCGATCATGGGCATCACCTCGTTCGGAAAGGCGTCAATTGAGCGACACATTTAGGATAACAGACGAATATGTTGTCGACGTGAAATCGATGTCACCGTTTCTTGAACGCGAAACAACTCCTTAATGGGCCGGGGCTACAATCCGGACATCGACATGCGCATCCATTCCGACAGCGCCCGCGACGCTAGCCCGGCCGAACTGCAAGACAAGGCGCTCAACCTGCGGGAGTCGGTCAACTCCTCGCGGGCGCGCATGAACGCGCAGAAGGAGCGGCTCGAGCGCTTGCGCCGCGACCTCGCGGAATTGCAAGGGCTCGTGGGTCAGCCGCCTCCGGCCGCGGCTTCTCCGGCCGCCCCCGCCCCCCGTCCCGCGCCCGTCTCGAAGGAACCCGCCCCGGTCTCGGCGTCCGCGGCGGCTTCCTACCGGACGGCCTCGCGCGGCCGCGCCTGGACGCCGGCGCCGTACGTCGCGATCTTCTTCGCGGCGGTGGGCCTGCAGGTGCACGCCTCGCATCCGCGGGTCGCGTCCATCGCTCTCCCGCCGATGCCGGCGGTCGCGTCGACGGCGGCGTCTTCCCCGGCGCCGCTGCTCGACGATGGCGGCGGGTCGGACGAGGCGCTGATGCTGGCGCACGACTGGCACATGCCGGGCGACGAGCGCTCGCTCGCCGACCGTCTCGGCGCGGGGACCAACCCTCCGGGCTCCAAGCCGGAGTGGACGGCGGAGCGCACGGGCGAGAAGACGTACCGCGTGACGTTCACGCCGAGCGGGACCGAGCTCGGCTACGACTTCGACGTGGACCTGAGCTCTCGCCGCGTGGACCCGACGCCGGAGACGGCGGAGCTCATCTCGCCGCGGCTGACGGCGCAGCGCTAGGCCGTACGCGTCTACCGCGGGAAATCCTTGGCATTATCGTCGAGCGCGCGTCTCCGGCGACGCGCTGCGCCCCTCAAAGAGCGGATCGCGGCAAAGACCTCGTGAATCTGCACGGCGTGTTCACCAAGTTCGGTCTCCTGAGCGAGTTGTGTCCGTTCGACCTTCCTCACTCGTTCTCCAATCTCTCCACCCGATAGCAGAGTGCTTCGAAGACGCACAAAAGCCCTCATGATGGCGACGTTGACTTGGATCGCCCGCTCGCTGTTCAAGACGCTCGACAACATTGCCACGCCTTGCTCAGTGAACGCGCTCGGCGGCTTTCGGTGTCCCATTTTGAGCCCCGAATTGGAAGTCACAATCTGTGACTTCCAATTTCGAGTCTCTTCCGGAGATAGCCTAAACATGAAGTCGCTCGGAAAGCGGGAGGCATGGCGCTTCACGGCCTGATTGAGCGCCTTTGTCGAGACGCCGTACAGCTCTGCGAGATCGCGGTCCATCATGACCCGCTGACCGCGAAAAAAGCGAACGAGACCGTCTATGATCGAAATCTCCATCTATCTCTTACGATTGAGACCTCGATTTTGTTCCAGGGGCACGTCTGACCGACTCAATGACGGCGAGAAAACTCCGCGATTATGACTGCTTCTCGGTAGTGAACCGATCAACCATTACGAACTCCGGACTTTTCGCTCGGAGTCTCGTTGCAACGATTTCTAAGGCTTCGGATTTAGCGAGCATCGTTGGGTAATAGCTCATCGATCTCCGCCGCTAAGCGGAAGTCCTTCGGCGAGAGGCCGCCCGCTTCGTGCGTGGAGATCACGATCTTCAGCTTGCGGTAGCCGGTCAGGTGCAGGTCGGGATGATGGCCGGCGGCCTCGGCGACGGTCGCGACGCGGCGGATGAGCGCGACCGCGGCGAGAAAATCCTTCAGGACGAGTTCGCGGCGGATCGATTTACCGTTCGGCGCGAGCGTCCAGTCCGGGAGCTTCGCGAGACGCCGGCGCGCCTCGGCCTTCGTCACCGGATGACGACGAGGCTCGACGTGTAGCCGTGGATGTAGACGCGGCCGCCCACCGGGCCGAGCTCGCCGTTGGCGAAGAAGCCCGCGAGCGGCAATGGCCCGCGCATCGACTGCACGAGCGACGCGTCGTGGTCCGGCTCGCCGTAAAGGCCCTGTCCGCGGCCGCAGCAGCTCACGAGAAGGGCCCCGCGCGGAGACGAGCCGCCCTCCGGCATCACGCCCAGCAGCGCCTGGAAATCGGTGTCGGAGGTCGCCGCGTCGCGCAGCTGGAACTGCAGCGTCTGGCCGCGGCGCAGGTTCGCCCCCAGCATCAGCGCCCCCGTCTCCTGGTCGAAGCCCATCAAGTTGCGGATCACGAAGTCTCCGCGCTTGTAGCCCGAGTGGCCTTCCTTCATGACCAGGCCCGCGAACAGCGAGTGCCGCGCCAGCCGCTGATCGTCCGGCGGGCAGCGCGAGAGCGTCTCGCGCAGGACCTCGAGCGGCGAGCGGCCGCCCAGCTCCTGGAGCATGTTGCCCTCGGCCTTCGTGATCATGAGCGGCTCGCCGATCGGCCGGCACCCCTGCGCCACGACCACGTCGAAGATCAGGTCGCCCGTCAGCGCCATGCCGGCGACCCCGTTCTCGAGCACGTCGCCGTTGAGCAGCATCCAGCTCGCCTTCTTGAGCTGAGGACCGCTCGACATCCCGCCCACCAGCGGAGCCCCCGGATACGCCTCGTTGAACAGAGAGGTCAGGCGGTCGACGTCGAGCGACATCGGGTCGCCGAAGGCGAGAAATTTAGGCTGATCCGTCGGGTAGATGTCGAGCAGGGAGACCAGCGCCTTGCCGTCCTCCAGCCGCTTGAGCTCCGACGGCGCCAGGGAGAAGGAGTGCAGCTTCACGCCGGGAAGGCGCATCGCCAGCACCGCCACGCCCGGCTTCATCTCGACCTCGCGCTTGCCCGCGATCGCCCCGCTCGCGTTGCAGCCCAGCGCGTGCAGAGGCGCCAGCTCCTTGGCCAGTATGGGAGAGAGCTCCGCCGCGTCGAAATCCTCCCACGTCTGCGAGACGAACACCAGAGCCAGGTCGCACGGCGAGGGGCCCAGCTTCGCCCGCGCCGCGCGCGCCGCCTCGGCGACCGCCTTGCGCCAGTCCGCGTCGGTCGAGAAGCCGTCGGCGAAGCGCTTCGCGGGAGCCGCGCTCACTTCGCCTCCGCCGCGCGCACCGCGGCCAGCACCGCGCCCACGCCTTCCGGCGCGTCCGCGCTCGCGAGCGGGCGCAGATCCGTCCCGCAGCCGAAGAGCCGCGGATACGTGTCGGCCTCGAGCTTGTGCGCCAGGATGTAGTCCTGGTCGTCCGGGTCGACGAAGGAGAGGATGGCCCGCGGCGCGAAGTGCCGGCGGAAGGCGTTGAGCAGGACTTCCGACTTCGCCTCGCCGCGGCGGCCGACCAGCTCGAAGTGCGCGCGGCCCCGGCCGGCGAGGTCCGCCGCCCGCGCGAGCCCCGCCAGCCTCGCCGGGTCCGTCTCGCCGGCCGGCCAGGCCCCGCGCAGCCCCCAGTCGAGCCAGCGCTTGTAGTTCGCGTTGCCCTTGAGATGGTGAAGGCGCCAGCAGACCTTGAACGCCACCGCGTTGAGCTCCGGATCGACGCGCGTCTCGCGCAGGATCGCCGGGTCCTCGGCGCGCGGCACCCGGTCGAGAAAGCCCCCGCCGTCGCGCTCCCAGAGCTCTTGGAAGAGGAAGCGCAGGAGCCCGTCGGCGAACTCGCGGTGCTGCTTCACCCCGCCCGCGAGGAACGCCTCCGTGAACGCCAGCGCCGTCCAAGCCGCGTCGCCCAGCAGGCCGTGCACCGATTCGCCGTCGCCGCCCTGCGCGTGCACCAGGCCGAGCAGCGGATCGTACAGCCTCGTTTGGAGGAACGTGAGGGCACGCGTCGCGGCGTCGGCCGCCTCCGGCGTCTCGAAGGCCGCCGCGCGCAGAAGGGCCAGCGCCGCCAGCGCGTTCCCGTCGGCCGGGTACACCGCCGCGCCCGGCGCCGCGCGGAAGGCGCCATGGCCCGGCTCGCGGAGCGTGTGGAGCAGGAAGCTCGTCGCGGCGGAGGCCGCCTCGCGCCAGCGGGCCCCGCCCGTGAGCGCGTGCGCGTCCCAGAGCAGGCGCGCGCGGCGCGCGTGGACCGAAAGCGCCGGCCCCGTGCGCGGGAAGAACGAGCGCCGCCCCGGGTCCCACGTCGTGTCGAGCATGCGCGCCAGTCCGCGCTCCAGCGCCGCGCGCGCCGCGTCGTCGCCCCGCTCGGCGGCCGCGTAGAGCAGCGTCTCGAGGACCGCGTCGCCCGGCTCGCGGACGGACGGCAGCGCCGCGAAGACGGCCGCGACCCTGCCCGCGTCGGAGGCCGCCGCGTGCGGCTTCTCGCGCACCGCGCCCGTCCACGCCGGCTCGGGCGAGACGGCGCCCGAGCCGCTCTGGGCCGACGCGTCGGCCGCGAGCTTCTCGAGCTCCGCCGCGAGGTTCGCCGCGGGCAGGGCCAGCCGCCCGCGCCGCGCGCCGTCGGGGCCCAGCACCACCAGGCAGTCCGCCCCGATGCGCGCCGCCGCGTCGGGCCGCGTCTGCGGGTCGGCCAGCACGGGGATGAAGCGCCGGGCGATCTCGCCCTCGGCGAGCTTCAAGTCCTCCGGCGGGAGCGGACCGAGCGCCGCCAGCACGGGCTTGCCCTGCGCCTTCGCGCGCCGGAAGGCCTCCGGCGACCACGCGAGCCAGGTCATGCTCCCGCCTTATCCTCGGCGAGCTCGAACATCCTCTCGATCGGCCTGCGCGCCCGGGCGCGCAGGGCCGCAGGCACGTCGATCACCTGCGACGCCGCCGGGCGCTCCAGCGCGCGCAGGATGCGGGAGAGATCGGTCGCTTTCATGTACGGGCACAGCCGGCACATCGGCACGAAGACCTTGTCCGGGAACTTGGTCCGCGCCAGGTCGCCGAGCCCGCACTCCGTGATGAGCATGTAGGACGACGCCTTGTTCTCCGCCACGTACTTCATCATGTCGCCGGTCCCGCCGATGTAGTCCACGACGGAGACGAGCCCGGGGCTGCACTCGAAGTGCGCGAGGATCTTCACGCCCGGATACATTTTTCGATAAAAGTCCACGGACGCCGAGTCGAAGTTGTCGTGCACGATGCAGGAGCCGTCCCAGACGATCAGCTCCGAGCCGAGCTTCTTGCCGAGCTCGACCGCGAGGTTGCGGCCCATCATCGCGTCGGGCACGAAGATGATCTTCGGGTGCTCTTGATACAGCTTGCGCAGGATCTTCGGCGCGTTGGCCGAGGTCACGATCACGTCGGACTCGGCCTTCACCGCGGCGGAGGTGTTGATGTAGGTGACGACCGGCGCGCCGGGATGCTTCTTCTTAAGGGCGCGAACGTCGTTCGCGCCGATCGCCTCCGAGAGCGAGCAGCCCGCCTCGGGGGCCGGCAGGATCACCTGTTTCTCCGGGTTGAGCACCTTCGCCGTCTCGGCCATGAACCTCACGCCGCAGAAGACGATGCGCTCGGCGTCCGACTCGGCGCAGAGCTTGGCCAGCTTGTAGGAGTCGCCGACGACGTCGGCCACGCCGACGAGGATCTCCGCGCGCTGGTACACGTGCGCCGGGATGATCGTCTTGGTCTCCTTCTTGAGCTTGTTGATCTTCCAGGTCAGCCTCGCCGCGCGCTCGAGCTCCGCGTCCTGGAAGCCGAGCGCCTCGAGCCCCTTGTCGGCGAGGCGCTCGGCCTCGGCCAGGACCTCGGCCGCGGTCGGCTCCGGCGCGCGGACCGTCTTCAGCGGCGCCATAGGTCGAGCTCCGGGTAGTTGCAGAAGATCCCGTCCGCGCCCAGCTTGTCGAGGCGGTCGCGCTCGGCGGGCGTGTTGACCGTGTAGACGAGGACCTTGAAGCCGCGGTCGTGCGCGCCCTTGATCGCCCGCGCGGTGACTTGGCGCGCGCTCAGGTTCAGGCTCTCCGCGGAAAGCTCCTTCATCTCCTTGAACGCGGTCTTCAGCGTCGTCAAGCCGAGAAGATAACCGAGCCGCACCTTTTCGTCAAGGGAGCGCACCGAGTAGAGCGCCTCGTGGTCGAAGCTGGAGACGAGCGTGCGGCGCAGGCCCCCGCGGTGGTGGATGAGGTCCACGACGCGCTCCTCGATGCCCGGATAGACGAAAGAGCCGTGCTTGATCTCCAGGTGCAGCTCCACCTCCGGCGGCACGAGGTCGTAGACTTCGTCGAGCCGCGGCAGCCGCTCGCCCTTGAAGCGCGCGTCGAACCAGGAGCCCACGTCGATCCTCTCCGCCTCGTTCTCCCAATGCAGGTTCTTCATCCGGCGCTTGTCGCCGCCGCAGCGCTTGAGGTCGTCGTCGTGACCGACGACGAGCTCGTGATCGAGCGTCTGGTGCACGTCGAACTCGATGGCCTTGGCCCCCATGTCGAGCGCCAGGCGAAACGCCGCCAGGGTGTTCTCGGGCGCGCGGCCGCTGGCTCCGCGGTGCGCGATCACGAGCATGGTCCCTCCAAGGCCTTCAGCAGGGCCGCGTGGCCCGCCTCGTCGTACTCGACGCCCAGCCGCGCCTCGCGCCCCGTTCCCGGCCCGTGGAAGTCGGAGCCGCCGCAGGCGATCAACCCTTTACCGATCGCCCAGTCGCCGTAGGCGCGCACTTGCGGCGCCGTGTGACCCGTGTAGAACACCTCGACCCCGCCGAGGCCGGCGCGATACAGCTCGTCCAGCTCGTTCTCTTTTCCCGCGGTCTGCGGATGCGCGAGGCAGGCCGTGCCGCCCGCGTCGCGGATAAGCGCGATCGCCTCCGCGGGGCTCGGGCCCATCGAGGGGATGAATCCCGGCTTGTCTTTGATCAGAAATCGGTCGAAGGCTTCCTTTCGACTCTTGACGATGCCGAGCCGCCGCAGCGCGTCCGCCACATGCGGCCGTCCCACCGTTTCATGCGCGACCGATCGAACGTGCTCGTAATCGATGGCGTATCCCAAGGCGCGAAGCTTGTCCACCATGAGCCCGGCCCGAATCGTCCTTCGATGCCTGAATTCCGTCAGTCTCGCTTGGAATCCGGCCGACGTCGGATCGATCCCATAGCCGAGGACGTGCACGCGGTCCCAAGATCCGTCCCCCGCGCAGTTGATCTCGATCCCCAGCCGCGTGGCCAGTCCGGCGGCCTTCCCCGCCGCGGCGAGCTCATCGGCTCCCGACACGCTGTCGTGGTCCGTCAGCACGAGGAGGTCGACGCCCGACTTCACCGCGCGCGCCACGAGCTCGGTCGGGGTCAGCGTCCCGTCCGAGAAGACCGTGTGGCAGTGAAGCTCGACGCGGGGCACCGCGACTCCTAGACCGCGACGACTTCCTTGATCTCCGGGATCTCCTGGCGGATCATGCGCTCGACGCCGCCTTTGAGCGTCGCCGTGGAGCTCGGACAGGAGCCGCACGCTCCGCTCAGCGTCACCTTGACGACGCCGCTGGCCTCGTCGACGCCGACGAGCGCGATGTTGCCGCCGTCGGACTGGATATAGGGACGGATCTTGTCGAGGACTTTCTCGACGCGTTCGTAAGTGGTCATGGCATTCCCCCCGGAATCATTTCGGCGCGATCTTCTCGAGCCAGGCGGGCGCCGCGCCGCAGTCCGCCGGCTTCTCCGCCAGGATGTGCGCCAGCGTCACGCCCTCGAAGTAGGACGTCACCAGAGTCCCGAGCCGCTGCCAGACCGGCGAGATCGTGCAGCCGCCCTGGTGCCGGCAGTCCTTGTCGCCGCCGTCGTAGCGCTCGCAGACGTCCTCGAAGACGTCCCCGTCCACCGCCCGCACGACCTGGCCCAAAGTGATGTCGGCCGGCGGCCGCGACAGCGAGTAGCCGCCGGCGCTGCCGCGGTGGCTCACGACGAGCCCCGCCCGGCGCAGCTTGCTCAGGAGCTGGCTCACGTAGTCCGCCGGCACGTTGTCGGAGGCCGCGAGCCGCTCGGCGGCCAGCGGCGCCTGGCCGTGCGCGCGCGCCAGCGTCGTCATCAGCCGGGTCGCGTACTCGATCGAGCTCGTGATCTTCATGGTCGCCTCTCAGTAAAGACCGAGCTGCTCCTTGGCGTCCTCGGTCGCCATCGTGCGCGGATCCCACGTCGGATTGAAGACCAGGTCGACGTCGACGTCCTTGACCCCCGGCAGCCGCGCGATCGCCGAGTGCGTCGAGGCGAGCAGCATCGGGCCGTAGGGGCACGCCGGAGACGTCAGGCTCATTCGGACCTTGACCGACAAGCCCTTGTCGGTCCTGCCGATCTCCGCCCCGTAGACGAGGCCCAGGTCCACGATGCTCATGTGGATCTCCGGGTCCTGCACCGGCTGCAGGGCCGCGCCGATCTGCCGGAACGTCAGCGGCGACGCCGCCTGGGTCGACATGTCACGCCTCCTTGGACGCGGGAGCCGCGTCCAGGCCCTGCGCGATCGTGTTCCACGCCAGCGTCGCGCACTTGACCCTCAGCGGGAACTTGCGCACGCCCTCCAGCGACGACAGCGGCTCGAGCTCCTCGGGCAGGGAGGCGACCGGCGCGTTCTCGAGCATCATCTTCTTGAAGGCCTTCACGAGCTCTCGCGCCTTCGCCTCGCTCTTTCCCTCGAGCGCCTCGCCCATCATCGCGGCGGAGGCCTGGCTGATCACGCAGCCGTGGCCCGAGTAGCGCAGAGCGGCGATCTTGCCGCCCTCGCGGCGGGCCGTGATCTCGAGCTCGTCGCCGCAGACGGGGTTGATGCCGTGCGCGCGCACGTCGGCCGGGTCGAGCTTGCCCTTTCGGGAGGTCGACCGGAAATAATCGAGGAGGACCTCGCGATACAGGTCCTGCAGTTCGGCGTCGCCTTCCATCAGAGCACCCCCGCTTTCGGTCTGATCTTGAAGAATTCCAAGGTCCGGTTCAGCGCCCGGCCGAGAGCTTCCACGTCGCTCTCGTCATTGTATAAATAGAAGCTCGCGCGCGCGGTCCCGCCGCACTGCAGCTTGTGCATGAGCGGCTGGCAGCAGTGGTGGCCGACGCGCACCGCGACGCCCTCGAGATCGAAGCTCGTGCCCACGTCGTGCGGATGCAGGCCCGCGATGTTGAAGGAGACGACGCCGGAGCGCTTGGCCGGGTCCTTGGGGCCGAGCACGGTCACCGACGGCTCGGCCTCGAGCAGCTTGACCGCCAGCGCGGCGAGACGCTCCTCGTGCTCGGCGATCGCGTCGAGGCCGAGGGCGTTAAGATAATCGAGCGCCGGCCCGAAGGCGATCGCGTCGGCGATGTTCGGCGTCCCCGCCTCGAACTTGTAGGGCAGCTCGTTCCACGTCGCGCCCTCGAGCGTCACGCGCGAGATCATGTCGCCGCCGCCCAAGAACGGATCCATCGACTCCAAAAGCTCTTCCCTTCCCCACAGGACCCCGATGCCCGTGGGACCGAGCATCTTGTGCGCGGAGAAAGCGACGAAGTCCGCTCCCCAAGACTGCACGTCGAGCTTCCGGTGGGGCGCCCATTGGCAGGCGTCGACCAAGACCGTCGCTCCGGCTTGCTTGCCGATCTTGATCATCTCGGCGACGGGATTGACGGTGCCCAAGGCGTTCGACAACGCCACGAAGGAAAACAATTTCGTCTTGGCCCCGACCGTCGCCCTCACTTTCGCGAGATCGAGGGTGCCGTCGAGCTCCACGGGGACGTACTTCAGAACGAGCCCCCGCTCTTTCGCGAGCAGCTGCCACGGCACCAGGTTCGAATGGTGCTCCATCTCGGTGAGCACGACCTCGTCGCCGGACTTCAGGCACTTCCGGCCCCAGCCGTGAGCGACGAGGTTGATCGACTCGGTCGCATTGCGCGTGAAGACCACGGTCTCCGGCTTAGGCGCGCCGATGAACTTCGCCGTCTTGGCGCGGACGGCCTCGACCATGTTCGTCGCTTCCTCGGACAGCGAGTGCACGCCGCGATGGACGTTCGCGTTGCGGTTCTCGTAGTAGTCGACGAGGGCGGCGATGACCTGGCGCGGCTTCTGCGAGGTCGCCGCGTTGTCGAGATAGACGAGCGGCTTGCCGCGCACGAGGCGCTTCAAGATGGGGAAATCCCGGCGGATCTGCTCGACGTTCAAGCGGCTCATGCGGCCTCCTCGGCGGCCTCCGGCATGCGCGCGTACAGCGCGGCGGTCAGCGCCTCGCGCAGCGGCTCCAGGCCCACGCGGTCGATCATCTCCGCGCCGAACGCGTACACCAGCATGCGCCGCGCGTCGGACTCGCCGATGCCGCGCGAGCGCAGGTAGAACATCGACTCGCCCGAGAGCTGGCCGATCGCGCCGCCGTGCTTGCAGGAGACGTCGTCGGCCAGGATCTTGAACTCGGGGTTCGTGTGGATGTCGGCGTCCTCGGAGAGGAGCAGGTTCTTGTTGTAGACCGACGCGTCGGTCTTCTGCGCCCCGGGGCGGACGTCGACGAGGCCGTCGAACACGAAGCGGCCGCGCTCGTCGAGGACGGCCTTGTAGAGCTCGCGCGTCGTGCCGCCGACCGAGGCGTGCTCGACGACGGTATGATGGTCGACGGTCTCCTCGCCGCGCACGAGCGCCAGTCCGTTGAGGAGGCAGTCGGCGCCTTCTCCGGCCAAACGGACGCGGAGGTCGTGGCGCACGAGCGCGCCGCCGAAGTTGAAGGCGTGCGACTCGTAGCGCGCGGAGCGGCCGACCTCGACGAGCGTCGCCGCGGTCTGAAGGCCGGTCTCGTTCTCGCGCTGGAGCCGGTAGTGCTTGAGGGAGGCGCCCTCGCCGAGGACCGCCTGAGTCAGAACGTTCGTCCAGAACGGGGCGCGGCCGCCGCCGACGGACTCGGTCACGATCTCCGCCGAGGCCCCATCCTCAAGCAGAAGAAGGACTCGAAGATGAGCCGCCTGCGGCAAACCGGCTTCCGAATCATCCGTGGCGAACAGCAGGTTTAACGGCCTGTCGAGACGAACGTGACGCCCGATCTTGACGACGATGCCCTCCGAAAACAGCGCCGCGGCGAGCGCTCCGTACGGAAGGCCGCTCTTGTCAAAACCATGCGTCAGAACCGCCTTCAGCGCCTCGGGCTCGTCCCGCAAGATTTCCGAAAGGCTCTGCACTCGCACGCCCGCGGGAAGACCCGACAGGGTCGAACCCTCGCCGCCCGGCAAGACTCGGCCGTTGTGAACGACAAGGCGATAAAACGTGATCGGGCACAGCGCGCGTCCGCCGAAACCGCCGCGCACGACGGGCCGCTCCGAGGGCTCGAACGGGGTCTTCTGGATCTTCGAGGCGGGAGTGAAGCGCCAGCCCTCCGTCTTCAACGTCGGCAGTCCCTGCTTTACGAACTCGGCGAAAGCCTGCTCCCGCGCGGCGGAAAGCCAAGAGAGGGACCTCGGAGCTCTGTCCTGAAGCTCCTGAAGATCGGCCTCGAAGGCCTCGACGCCGGACAAAGTCTCGGTCATGCTCCCACCTTCTCCGTCTCGATCCAGCCGTATCCTTCCTTCTCCAATTGGAGCGCGAGCTCCTTGCCGCCCGACTTCACGATGCGCCCGCCGGAGAGCACGTGCACGAAATCGGGGACGATGTAGTCGAGCAGGCGCTGGTAGTGGGTCACGAGCACGACCGCGCGCTTGGGGTCGCGCAGCTTGTTGATGCCGTTGGCCACGATCTTGAGCGCGTCGATGTCCAGGCCCGAGTCGGTCTCGTCGAGCAGGGCGAGCTTGGGCTCGAGCACCGCGAGCTGGAGAATCTCGTTGCGCTTCTTCTCGCCGCCGGAGAAGCCCTCGTTGACCGAGCGGTTCAGGAACGCCGGGTCCATCTCGACGGACTTGGCCTTTTCTTTCACGAACTTAAGAAACGGTCCGGCGTCCATTTCCGGCTCGCCGCGATGCTTTCGGACGGCATTATAGGCGGCCTTCAAGAAATATTTATTGGAGACGCCCGGGATCTCGACGGGATACTGGAACGCGAGGAACACGCCCTCTCGCGCGCGGACCTCGGGCGCCATCGCGAGCAGGTCCTTGCCCTCGTATTCGGCGGAGCCGCCCGTCACTTGATAGCCGTCGCGGCCGGCGAGCACGTACGACAGCGTGCTCTTGCCCGAGCCGTTGGGCCCCATGATGGCGTGCACTTCCCCCGCGTTGACCGTGAGATCGACGCCCTTGAGGATGGCTTTCCCGCCCGCCGACGCCTGAAGATTCTTGATCTTGAGCATGTGACCCCTTAACCGACGCTTCCTTCGAGAGAGATGTTCATGAGCTTGTGCGCTTCGACGGCGAACTCGAGCGGCAGTTCGTTGAAGACCTGCTTGCAGAATCCGTTCACGATCATGCCCACCGCGTCCTCGGTGGACAGCCCCCGTTGACGAAGATAGAAGAGCTGATCCTCTCCGATCTTCGAGGTCGAAGCCTCGTGCTCGACGGTGGAAGACGTATTGTGAACTTCAAGATTGGGGAAAGTATGGGCGCCGCACTGCGAGCCGAGGAGGAGGCTGTCGCACTGCGAGTGATTGCGCGCGCCCACGGCCGACTTGGCGATCTTGACCATGCCGCGGTAGGAGTTCTGGCCGTGGCCCGCGGAGATGCCCTTGGAGATGATCGTCGACTTGGTGTTCCTGCCGATGTGGATCATCTTCGTGCCGGTGTCGGCCTGCTGGTAGTTGTTGGCCAGCGCGACCGAGTAGAACTCGCCGACCGAGTCGTCGCCGAGCAGGATGCACGACGGGTACTTCCACGTGATCGCCGAGCCCGTCTCCACCTGCGTCCAGGAGATGCGCGCGCGGGGGCCGGCGCATTTGCCGCGCTTGGTCACGAAGTTGTAGATGCCGCCCTTGCCGGTCTTGTCGCCGGGGTACCAGTTCTGGATCGTGGAATACTTGATCGACGCGTCGCCCATGGCGACGAGCTCGACGACGGCGGCATGGAGCTGGTTCTCGTCGCGCATCGGAGCCGTGCAGCCTTCGAGGTAGCTCACCTGGGCGCCTTCGTCGGCGACGATCAAGGTCCGCTCGAACTGCCCCGTGTCCTTGGCGTTGATCCTAAAATACGTGGAGAGCTCCATGGGGCACTTCACGCCCTTCGGGATATAGCAGAAGGACCCGTCGGAGAACACGGCGGAGTTCAGCGTGGCGAAGAAATTATCGGTGTAGGGCACGACCGAGCCCAGATACTTCTCGACGAGCTCCGGGTGCTCTTTGACGGCGTCGGAGAACGAGCAGAAGATCACCCCGACTTCCGCGAGAGTCTTTCTAAAAGTCGTCGCGACCGAGACGGAATCGAACACGGCGTCGACCGCCACGTTCGAGAGCATCTTCTGCTCCTCGAGCGGGATGCCGAGCTTCTCGAAGGTCGCGCGGACCTCGGGGTCGACCTCGTCCATCGAGGCGAGCTTCTTCTTGGGCTTGGGCGCGGAGTAATAGATGATGCCGTTGTAGTCGATCTTGGGATAATGGACCTCGGCCCAGGTCGGCTCCTTCATCGCGAGCCAATGGCGGTAGGCCTTCAGCCGCCATTCGAGCATGAACGACGGCTCGTTCTTCTTCTGGGAGATCAGGCGCACGACGTCCTCGCTCAGCCCCTTCGGGATCTGATCGGCGTCGACTTCCGACGTGAAGCCGTACTTGTACTCGCTGTTGGCGAGGTCTTTGACTTCTTGGTTGGCCATATGTCCCCCAAGCCAGTTTACCATTCCCGACCTTTTTAGTCAAGATTCGCCGACTTTTTTAGTCGGGATTCGGCTTGCGCCCCTTTCCCGTTCCTGCTACCCTGAAGTCGAAATGGAGACCATCCCCTGCCCCGGGTGCCGGACGGCGCTGGAGCCCTCGGCCACGGTATGTCCCATATGCCTGCGCGGGCGCGGCAAGCTCGAGATCATCCGGGCTTACGCCACCCTGCGGGAGATGGAAAAACAACGCAAAAAGCGCCCGTTCGTCATCGCCGGCCGGGTTTTGGCGGCCGCCGCGATCGGAGGGCTCCTTTTCCGCTACCACGAGCCGGTCCTGAGCGCCGCCTCCGCGGCTCAATCGTCGGTCTCGAAGTTCGCCAACGACATGCTTTACCCGCCGGGGCCCGCGCGACCCGCGGTCGGGACGCCGCCGCCAGCCCCGGAAACCCGGCCGGCGCCGGCGAACGACAGCGGTCCCGCCGCGGCGCCGGCGGCGTCCGCGTCGGCCCCGGGCGTCGCCGCGCCGCCCGTCCCGGCCAAGCCCGCCCGGCGCGAGAAAGTCGAGGATCTGCCTCTTCCCCCGTTCGACCCGGCGACGCAATGGGTGATTTATGGCCGCGTTTTCGACCTCATCACGCTCCTTCCCGTCGAGAACGTTCAATTCAACTTTCGCCAGAACGGCGGATTCGGGAACGCGGTGTCCGATGCCGAGGGGCGGTTCAGCGTCGCTCTTGTCCGGGCGCAGGATGACCGCGGCTACGAGATCCATGCCGTCCGGACCGGCTACGCTCCCGCCATTCTCGCCGAGCCGGACATCCCCTACGCCCGACTGACCCTCGCCCAGCGCCGCGACATCGTGCGCAGCGCCCAAGACGGCGACGTGAGCCCGCCTCGCCTGAGCGACGACGGCGAGAACTCCATGCGCCGCGACATCTACCTGGCCCCCGCGCGGTAAGCCGCCTCCAATTTTGTATCGTCTCCCGCGATGCTCGCGGCGCTTTTCCTGCTCCTCCTTCCTTTATTCCCTTTAGCGGCCCACGCCGAGGAGCAGGCTCCCGCCTCCACCGCGACGCTGCGCGGCGTGCACTTCACGGGCTGGGCCGCCGGCTCGACCAAAGCCCGCCGGCGCTTCCTCGGCGAGATGAAGACCGCCGGCTTCAACGCCGTCGTCATCGCGCTCAAGGACTCCGACGGTCACGAGTTCGTCCCCGGCGTGCCCTTCGCGGCCAAGACCGGAGCCTATCTCAAGGCCATCCCCGACTTGCCCGGGGCGGTGCGCGATTTCAAGGAGCAGGGCGTCTACACGATCGCGCGCGTCGCCGTGTTCAAGGACGACCACCTCGCGCGCGCCCGCCCCGACCTCGCGGTCCACTTCCCCGACGGGAGCATCTGGGTCGGCGACAAGGGCGTCGCGTGGGCGGACCCCTACCGGCGCGAGGTCTGGGACTACGTGATCGACGTCGCCTCGCGAGCGGCCGCGGCGGGCTTCGACGAGATCCAGTTCGACTACATCCGCTTCCCGTCGGACGGCAAGACGAGGCTGTGCCGCTACTCCAAGGCGCACACGCCGGAGACGGCGAGCGCCGCGCTGAGGGACTTCCTGACGCTCGCGCGCGAGCGGCTCAAGCCGCTGGGCGTGAAGCTCTCGATCGACACGTTCGGCCTGACGACGAGCGTGGACAACGGCATGGGCATCGGCCAGACGCTCGATCAGATGGCGGACCTCGTCGACTACGTGTCGCCGATGATGTACCCGTCGCATTACGCGAAGGGCGAGTACGGCCTCAAGAACCCCAACCGCCAGCCTTATCTCACGATCCATCACGGGATAGAGGACGCGCTGACGCGCGTCAAGGACCCGGCGAAGCTGCGTCCCTTCCTCCAGGATTTCTCTCTGGGCGTGCGCTACACGCCCGCGCGCGTGCGCGCGGAGATCCGCGCCGCCGAGGAGCTCGGCGTCCGCGGCTGGATCCTCTGGAACGCGCAGAACCGCTACACGTGGTCGGCCGTCGAGGCCGGCCCCATCGAGAAGCCCGCCGCCGAGGCGGCGCCCCCGCCGAAGCCGCGCAGGAAAGCCAAGGCCGACGATTCCAAGCCCGAGCCTCTGCCGGACACGCCGCCCGCCGCTCCTCACGCGGAAGATAAGGGATCCGATACGTTCGCCCCCGCTCCCGCGACTCCCGAAGCCCCCACGACCCCGGAGGTCCATTGAAGACCCGCTCCCTCGTCCTTCCCCTCGCGCTGTTCGCGCTCTCGACGCCCGCGCTCGCCAAGAGCAAGCCGGCGCCGACCATGCCGGCGGAGCCGTCGACCATCGACGTCCCGGGCGTCGATGACCCGATGGGCGTGACCATCGCGCGCCTGTCCAACGGCCTCACGGTTTACATGAGCCCGAAGAAGGGACAGCCGCGCGTCTCGGCTTGGATCGTCACGCGCGCCGGGTCGAAGAACGACCCGCCCGACAGCACCGGCATGGCGCACTACCTCGAGCACATGATGTTCAAGGGCACGACGCGCCTCGGCACGCTCGACTACGCGAAGGAAGCCCCGCACCTCGAGAAGATCCGCCAGCTTTACGAGACGCGGTTCAAGACCTCCGACCCCGCCGCTCGCGCCAAGATCGACAAGGAGATCGACGCCGAGGACGTCGCCGCCGCGGCGTTCGAGGTCCCCAACGAGATCGACAAGTTCTACCGCACGATCGGCGGCCGCGGCCTCAACGCGTTCACGTCCAACGAGCAGACCGTCTTCCACGTGGACATCCCCGCCAACCGTCTCGAGGCCTGGGCGGCCGTCGAGTCCGAGCGCTTCGAGCACCCGGTCTTCCGCATCTTTCCGACGGAGCTCGAGGCCGTGTATGAAGAAAAAAACCGCTCCCTCGACAACGCCTCCTCCATCATCTTCGAGGAGGTCGAGAAGGACCTTTACAAGCAGCATCCGTACGGCGTCCCCGTGCTCGGCACCGTCGCGCACCTGAAGAACCCGTCGCTGACGAAGATGTACGAGTTCCACGACACGTGGTACGTGCCGAACAACATGGCCGTCGTGCTCTCCGGAGACTTCGACCGCGCGCAGGCCCTGGACTTGATCCGCAAGTATTTCGGCGGCTGGGCCGCCAAGCCGCTGCCGGCGCTGCCGAAGTGGCCGCTGCCCAAGCCCGCCGGCGTCGAGCGCCACGAGGTGAAGTACGAGGCCGAGGAGCAGGTGGTCGTGTCCTGGCCCACCGTCCCCAAGTCCGATCCCGACGCCGACGCGCTGACGATCATGGACATGGTGATGGACAACTCGGCGGCGGGACTGATGAACCTGCGGCTGAACCAGGCGCTCAAGGTGAAGGCCTCCGGGTCCTTCCCGCAGATGCGCAACGACGCGGGCAGCTGGAACGTCTACGCCGTGCCGAAGAAGGGCCAGACGCTCGAGGAAGCGGAGGCCCTGCTCATGGGGACCGTCGACGCCCTCAAGAACGGGGAGTTCGCCGAGGACGACCTGGCCGCCGTCGTGACCGACTTCGAGATCGGCGACAAGCGGCGCCTGGAGTCCAACGAGGACCGCGCCGCGACGATGACCGAGTCGTTCGCGTCGCTCGAGCCGTGGGACCGGCAGGTCCGCCGCCTGGAGCGCCTGCGCAAGGTCACGAAGGAGGACGTCGTGCGCGTCGCGCGCAAGTACCTCGGCGACGACCGCGTCGTCGTCTACCGGCGCAACGCCAAGCCCGAGATCCCGAGCATCCCCAAGCCGAACTTCACGACGCTCGACATCGACCCGGCGCGGCGCTCCGAGTTCCTGGCCCGGATCCTCGCCATGCCGGTCAAGCCGATCGAGCCGCGCTGGCTCGTCTCGGGGCGGGACTACCAGGTGATGCCCGTGTCCGGCGGCCGCCTGTACGCCGCGAAGAACCCGTACAACGACCTGTTCACGCTGACGGTGCGCGAGGACCGCGGCCGGAAGAAGGAGCGCACGCTGTGCGAGGCCTTGGACCTGCTGTCGCTCTCCGGCGCCGGCCCCTACTCCGCCGACGACCTCAAGAAGAAGCTCTACTCGCTGGGGACCTCGTTGTCCTACTCGTGCGACGAGCGGGACTCGGCGGTCACGATCTCGGGCCTGGACCGGAACTTCTGGCCCTCGCTGGAGCTCGTCGCCGAGCGCTTCGACTGGCCGAACGTGTCGAGCGGGACGCTCGAGCGCCTCATCGACGTCGAGCTGGGCGCGCGCGAGGACGAGAAGCGCGACCCCGAGGCCGTGTCGGGCGCGCTCGGCGAGCTGGCGCAGCGCGGGCGCGAGAGCGACGTGCTGACCCGGCTGAGCAACGACGAGCTCAAGAAGCTCAACGAGAACCGCCTCAAGGCCCAGATCCGCGACTGGCCGACGTGGCAGCGCCGCGTCGCCTACTCCGGGCCGCGCTCGGCGGCCGAGGTCGCCAAGCTGCTCGAGTACCCCCGCGCGTTCAAGCCGGTGCCCGCGCACGAGCCGATCCGCTTCCTCAAGCCCGCGCGGAACCGCGTGCTGTTCGTGAATCGAGCCCCGATGGCGCAGGCGCAGGTCGGCTTCTTCGCCGCCGACGAGACCTTCGATCCCGCCCACTTCGTCGACTACCAGTATTACTCGTCGTACATGGGCGGCGGCATGAGCTCGGTGATCTTCCAGGAGGTGCGCGAGGCGCGCGCGCTCGCTTACGAGGCGGCCGGCGGCCACACGACGAACGCGCGCAAGGGCGACGAGACGCAGGCCTGGGCCTTCGTGGGCTGCCAGGCGGACAAGACGCCGGAGGCCGTCGAGCTCATGCTCAAGCTCTTCCGGGAGTTCCCGTCCTCGCCGAAGCGCTTCGAGGAGACCGCGAAGGCGATCGAGGAGGGCTACCGCTCCAACGTGATCGAGTACGGCGCCGTCCCGAGCGCGCTGATGGACTGGGAGGACGAGGGGCTGGGCTTCGGCGACCCGCGGCCGGCGCGCTTCGAGCTGGCGCTCAAGCAGACGCTCCCGCAGGTGGAGGCGTTCGCGAAGCGCTTCGCCGGCAAGCCGATGACGGTCTGGATCCTCGGCGACCGCGACCGCGTCGGGATCGACCGCCTGCGCGCGGACGGGGACTTCGAGGAGAAGGGCCTCGACGCCCTGTTCCCGTATTGAACGGCGCCGTTAAGGCGTCGCCGCGCCGTTAGGCGCGGCGGCGACGGCCTTGGCCCGCTCCAGCTCCTGGTGTAGCTGGGCTTTCTGGGCGTCCGGCACGGACGAGGCGTCGAGCTGCTGTTCGGCCGCGCCGACCTGCTGCAGCGCGCCCGACGCCGCCGCGTTGTCCGCGGCGACCTGACCGCCCGACTTCGCCGAGCTTCCTGAAAAATTGTACACGGGGCCCGCGGCGCGGCCCATCAGCTCGGAACGGCCGCTGACGCCGTAGTGCACGGTCGACGCGACGGCCGCGTCGGCGTCCTTCGCGAGAAGACGCTTCGGAAAGGGGGCGGGCTTGCGCGCCGCGGTCTGGACGGGCTTCGAGGCCGCGGCCGGGGCGGCGGCCGAGGCCGACGACGAGGCCGAGCCCGCCATGTCGGCGCGCGGGCCGGCCGCGAGCGTCGCGGCGGGAGCCGCGGCCGCGTTCGCGGCGACGGCCGGAGACTGAGCCGGAGCCGCTGGGACGTCGCGGGTCTCCGCCGGGAGCACCGGCAGGGGCGACGAGGCGGCCGGTACGACGGCCGCCGCGGCGACGGCCGCGGCCGGAGCGGCGCGCAAAGGCGCGGCGCGAACAGGGTCGACGTCGCCCACAGCGTAGATCGACCGGGGGGCCTTCGCCGCGGCGCCGCCGTGATGCATCATCACGAGGTTGCCGAGGCCGACGACCCCCACGAAGCCGAGAAAGCCGGCCGCCATGCTTTGGATCGTGGATTTCCCTTGGTCGTTCATGCGCCCTCCGAGGACTTCAGGAGTGTAGCCCTGCCTCCCCGGGCGCGCAAGGGGGTGAATCGAGGATTCACCCTATTTTTACGATCTTTACCGAATATTAAACCCGGCCCTCAGGGCGTCGCGGAGGCCGGGGCCGGGGCCGGGACGAGGTCCTTGCCGATCTCGGCCAGGGTCGCGTCGCCCGGGAACAGGCGCAGAGCCGCCTCGACGCGCCGACCGGCCTCGTCGCGGCGCCCGAGAGCGAGCAGCGCGCGCAGGCCGTTGACGTGGAAGGAGCGCTCGCCCGGGTATTTCGCCGTGGCGCGGCGGCACAGCACCGCGCAGTCCTCGAGGCGGCCGGTCCGGCCGTAGATGGCGGTCAGCCCGAGCCACGCGTAGGCCTCGTGGCCGCGCACGGCCAGCCACTCGCACAGCGCCTCCGCCTCGCCGTACATCTCGAAGGACAGCTGGGACGTCAGCAGGCCTTCGAAAAAGCGGCCCGTCTCGTCGACGCCGAGCGTCTTGAGGCGGTGCAGGATCTGCAGGAAATGGCGGCACGGCGTCCACGCGTGGCGGCCCTCGCCGAGCGGCAGGCGGACCAGCCGGCGCAGGTCCTCCGGGCGGAACTTTCCGGCCTCGGGCATCGTGAGCAGGACGGGCTTCTCCTCGCCCTCCCACGGCTTGAGCTTGCCGAACGAAAGCCGCGCGCCCGCGGGGATCACCAGGCGGTCGAGCGGCAGCTCGCGGCACACCGGCCCGTCGGCGGGCATGCGGCCCTCGGCGAGGGCGCGCGCCTCCGGCCAGGACACCTCGACCGTGGAATCGCGGTCGAGGTACAGCTTGAGGCCGGCGAAGCGGCGGACGCCGCGCACGAGCGCGAACACCTGCCCCGGCATGTGCCCCATCCAGAGGAACTCCTTGCCTTTGGGCGCCGTGAGCGCGCGCGCCGCGACGAACTCGCGCACTCGGTCGCGCGCCGGGAACACGGGAACCCACACGCCGCCGAGCTCGGCGTCCTTGTCGGCCCACACCGGGAACGACGCGTCGGCGCGCGTGACGCGCTTGGTCTCGCCGGTCATGAGGGGAGCGTCCACCGTCAGCAGATAGGTTTCCGAGCGCAGCAGCTCCTTGTAGAGCGCGGCGCGGCTGGCGCGCGGATCGCGCGCGGCCCGGCGGAGAAGATGCTCGAGATTTTCGACCATGCCCCCAGCGTAGCTCGGACGTGGAAACGCGTCAAGACCTAATTTCCCGAGCCCCGTATTGAGGTAAAATGACGTCGATGCCGCGCGCATTTTTCCCGCTGGCCCTGGCGCTCGCGCTGATCCCCGTCCGCGCGGTCGCCGCCGACATGACGGCCGCGCAGTACGTCAGCGCCGCGCTCGCCGCCTCGCCCGAGGTCCGGCAGGCCGACGAGGCGTGGCGGACCGCCGACGACGCGTACAAGGCCCAGCTCTCGGCGATGCTGCTGCCGACGATCGCGTTCACCGCGACGGAGTATCCGTGGGGCGACGATCCGTCGCTCGGCTACGCCTACCACGGCTGGCGCCTCCGGCGCGGCGACATCGGCACGAACGCGACCGCGACGCTGAACCTGTTCAACGGGTTCCAGGACCTGCTCAAGACGCGCTCGGCGGCCGCGGCCCGCGACTCGGCGGCGCGTGCGCTCGACGCGGCGCGCCAGGACCGCTCCTTCGCCGCGCTGCAGGCCTTCTACGCGCTCGGCGCGCGCGCGCGCCTGCGCGACGTCGCGCGCGAGGACCTGCGCGCGCAGGAGGAGCAGTACAAGCAGACGCAGGGCCTGTACCGCGACGGCCTCAAGGGCCTGGCCGATCTCTACAAGAGCGAGACGGAGTGGCACGCGAGCGAGATCCGCCTGATCTCCGCCGAGGACGACTACAAGGCGGCCCAGCAGCCCTTCAACTCCCTGCTCGACCGCGCGCCGTGGGAGCCCGCCTCGGTGGCGCCCGAGCTGACGCCGGGCGCCACCGAGCTCCCGCGCCTCGAGGAAGACGCGGCAGCCCTGCCCCGCAAGCGGCCCGAGATCGCGCGCGCGCTCAGCGACGCGCAAAAGGCGCAGGAGGCCGAGCATCAGGCCCTGCTCGGGATGTTCCCGACGCTGTCCGTCAACGCGGTCTGGAACCGCCAGCAGCTCGCCTCGGTCGGCGTGCCGGCTTCGAGCCTCGGCATCCCCAATCCCAACAGCCAGGTCGGGCTGTCGCTGTCGCTCCCGTTCGGCTACAATGGCGCGACGCAGGCCTTCAGCTACGCGGGCGCGCGCGCCGAGCGGCGCCGCGCGCGGGCCGCGGCCGAGGCGAGCCTGCGCTCCGCGCGCGACGAGCTTTACGCCGCCTGGGTCAACCTCGAGCGCGCGACGGTGACCTGGGGGCTGTCGCTGCGCCAGGAGGAGATCGCCGGGCAGGGCCTGGCCATCGTCGAGGCGCAGTACCGCCAGGGCACCGCGGACGCGCTGCGCATGGCGCAGGCGCGCAGCGACCTGCTCTCGGCGCGCGTGCAGACGGCGACGGCGCTGCAGGACATTTTCGTCGATCGCGCGGCTTACCGCCGCGCGGCGGGGGTCCCGTTATGGTGAAGTCGTGGAGATTCTGGGCGGTCGTCGCGGCCGCCCTCGCCCTGGGCGGCTGGGCGTACAAGAAGCACGCGGGCGCCGACGCCTCGGACGCCGCCGCCCCGGTCTCCGTCGAGCGCGGCGACCTCGAGAAGCACTTCGTGGACTCCGGCGAGATCGCGCCCAAGAACTACGTGGACGTGGCGTCGCAGGTCAGCGGCCGCGTGGTCACGATGACGGTCGACGAGGGCAGCCGCGTGAAGAAGGGCGACGAGCTCTGCGTGATCCAGCCCGGCCGCAGCGAGGCGGAGCGCTACGTCCCCACCTCGGTCCGCGCGCCCATCGACGGCATCGTGATGCGCTATCAGAAGCAAGGGAGCAACGAGCCGAGCACGCTCGCGCGCATGGGCGACTACGTGACCGGTCTCGTCGAGTCGAACTCGCCGACGTACCTGATGACGGTCGCCGACCTCTCCCGGCTCGTCGTGCGCATGAAGATCAGCGAGATGGACGTGCTGAAGCTGCGCGCCGGCATGCCGGTGAAGGTCACCGTCGACGCGATCCCCAACGAGACCCTGCCGGCGCAGGTCAGCGTGGTCTCGCCGCAGGCCGAGAAGGACAGCAACGGGATCAAGAGCTTCCGCGTGGACGTCGCGCTGGAGAAGAACGACGCGCGCCTGAAGCCCGGCATGACGGCGCGCGTGGACGGCCTTTTGGAAGCGCGCCATAACGTGCTGAAGATCCCGCTCTCGGCCGTCTTCGAGGAGAACGGCAAGGAGATCGCCTACTCGGGAGCGCCCGAGGACAGGGAGAAGCCGCGCAAGATCGCGCTGAAGCTCGGGCTGCGCAACGAGACCGACGCCGAGGTGCTCGAGGGCCCCAAGCCCGGCGAGAAGCTGCTGACCGAGAAGCCCGTCGACAAGCCCGCCTCCTGACCATGGCCGGCGAGTCCCTCGTCGTCTGCGAGGACCTCAAGCGCCGCTACGGCGACTACGCCGCGCTCAAGGGCGTGAGCTTCGAGGTCGCGCGCGGCGAGTTCGCGGCCGTGATGGGGCCGTCGGGCTGCGGCAAGTCCACCTTGCTGGCCCTGCTCGGACTGCTCGACCGGCCGACCGGCGGGCGCTACCTGCTCGACGGCGTCGACGCGAGCCGCATGAACGACGCGGAACTCACGCGCCTGCGCCGGGAGCGCATCGGCTTCGTCTTCCAGGCCTACAACCTACTGCCGCGACTGACCGCGCTCGAGAACGTCGCGCTGCCCATGGCCTACGCGGGCATGCGGGTCGAGGAGCGTCATGAAAGAGCCTTGCACCTCCTCGACCGGGTCGGCCTCAAGGCGAAGGCCGGGCGCACGCCGCTGGAGCTCTCGGGCGGCGAGCGTCAGCGCGTGGGCATCGCGCGCTCGCTGTCGAACTCCCCTTCCCTGCTGCTCGCCGACGAGCCGACCGGGAACCTCGACTCGAAGTCCAGCGTGGAGGTGATGGCCTTCTTCAAGGAGCTGCACGCCGAGGGCCTGACGATCCTGCTCGTCACGCACGACCCGGCCGTCGGCGGCGCCGCGCAGCGGATCCTGCGCTTGAAGGACGGCCTGCTCGCGTGAACATCGGCGAGGCCGCCCGCACGGCGGCGCGGGAGATCCGCGTGCACAAGGTCCGGTCTCTGCTGAGCTTCCTGGCGATCTCCGTCGGCGCGGCGTCCCTCCTTTATACCCTCGCGCAGACGCGCGGCATGCAGCAGGCGACGCTGCGCAACCTCGAGCTGATGGGGCCGGGAGCGATGTCGGTCGAGCGCAGCTCGCATTATGAAGGACGAGGCCTGTCGAAGGGCCTGACGGCCGGAGACGCCGACGCGATCCGGCGGGAGATCCCGGGGCTGTTCATGGTCTCGCCGACCGCGAAGACCTGGAACGCGGACGCCGTCTTCGAGGGCCGCCGCGTCGAGGACACGCAGGTGGTCGGGGTCACGACCGAGTGGCGCAAGCGCGACTGGGTCTACCGGCTTCGCGGGCGCTTCATCAGCGACGACGACGTCCGCGACGCGGCCCGGGTGTGCGTCGTGGTCGAGCCCGGCGGCTGGGTGGAGAAGCCGTTCTGGGCCAAGTTCTGGACGTGGAAGTCCCCCTTCGACGACCTGGCGACCCGCCGCGACTTATTGGGAAGCCGACTGCGCTTAGGCGGCCACGACTTCCTCGTCGTCGGCGCGATGCGCCTGCCCCCGCGGGACAAGGACCCGCGCTGGGAGGCCTGGGACAACCCGTCGGTGATCGTCCCCCTGAGCTCGTTCGGCCATTACTTGGCCGCGGACGAGAACCGCGGCGCGGACGCCATCGACGCGATCAAGGTGGACACGGGCGAGGAGTCGACGCTCCCGGCGGTCAAGCGCCGCATCGAGACCTTGCTCAGGGAGCGGCACCGCGGCGAGGAGGACTTCGAGGTCAAGAACCTGCGCAAGGAGATCGAGGACTCCTTGCAGGAGGAGAGCAAGTACGTCGCCGTCGCGCTCGCGCTCGGCATCGTGGCCCTGCTCTCGGGAGGCATCGGGATCCTGAACGTGACGCTCGCCGCCGTCTACTCGCGGGTGAGGGAGATCGGCATCCGCCGCGCCGTCGGCGCCAGCCGCGGCGACGTGATGGCGCTTTTCCTCGCCGAGGCGGCCCTTCTCGGGGTGGCGGGCGGCGCGGCCGGCGTCCTGCTGGGCGTCGCCGGCATCGAGAAGCTCGCCAAAGGCGGGGGCCGCGACGTGGCCGACCTGGCCTGGTACCACGCCGCCGGCATGGTCGCGCTGTCCTCGCTCGTCGCCGCCCTCTTCGCCGCGTACCCGGCCTGGCGCGCGTCCCAGCTCGACCCGATCGAGGCGCTGAGGCAGGACCAATGAGGTTCCTGGACCTCCTGCGCAGCGCCGGCATCGAGATCCGCGCCCACAAGGTGCGCTCGGCGCTCACCTGCGTGTCGCTCTCGATCGGCGTGGCCGCCGCCCTTTACACGCTGAGCCAGGTGGCGAGCATCGGCCGCCGCTACGAGGGCGCCCTGGCCGTCATCGGCACGGGCCGCTTCCAGATCTCGCGCAAGTCCGGCTATATCCCGAAGGGCCTGTCGAAAGGGCTCACGCTCGGCGACGCGCGCGCCCTCCGGCAGCTGTTTCCCCAGCTCTACATGGTCAGCCCGGTCGTGTCCCGCGGCGGCGTGAAGTTCGGCGACGGCCCCTTCCGCAGCAAGAACGTCCGGGTGTCCGGCGTCACCGAGGAATGGCGGCGCCGCGACTGGGTCGCGGCCCTGCGCGGACGGTTCTTGAACTCGCGCGACGTGACCGAGGGCGCGCGCGTGTGCGTGCTGATGGTGCCGGGCGGCTGGCTCAAGCGGCCGTTCTGGGCCACCGACACCTACGTCTCCCCGTACCAGACCTATATCAAGAAACACGACATGCTCGGCCGCTGGATCACGCTCGAGGGACACTCCTTCCTCGTCGTCGGCGTGGCCAAGGAGCCGGTCCGCGAGAAGGACCCGCGCTGGTTCCACCAGAGCTGGGGCGAGGACGGGACCGTCCTCGTGCCGATCACCGCCTACGAGCAGAACCTGCTCGGCAGCTGGGAGAAGGCCGCCGACTCGGCCGACACGATCGACTTCGACACCGGCGACGCGGCCACGGCGGGCTTGTACGCCCGCCGCGTCCAAACCGCGCTGTCCTACCGCCACCGCGGCGAGCCCGACTTCGAGATCAAGGACTACCGCGAGATCATGGCGGGCGCGCTGAAGCAGATCAAGAGCTTCATCGCGAGCATCGCGGCGATCGGCATCGTGGCCATGCTCGCCGGCGGCATCGGCATCCTGAACGTGACCTTGGCCACGGTGTTCTCGCGCGTGCGCGAGATCGGCGTGCGCCGCGCGCTCGGCGCAACGCGGCGCGACGTCGTGGCGCAGTTCGTCGTCGAGGCCCTGCTGCTCGGGGCCTTATCGGGAGTGGCGGGCTCGGCCTTGGGCGCCGCGGCCGTCCTGCTCGGCTCGCCGTCGGAGCGCCAGGTCGAGGCCTTCTCGCCGCTCTATGCCCTGGCCTCGACCGCGATCGCGGTGGCGGTCTCCTTCGTCTTCTCCGTCGGCCCCGCCTGGCAGGCGTCCAAGCTCGACCCGATCGAGTCCCTGCGCTACGAGTAGTCAGCGCGGCGTGGGCTTGCGGCTGTCGCGGACCTGCCCGCGGCCGGTCACGACGAACTTCTCGCAGGTGAGGCCGACCAAGCCGACGGGGCCGCGCGCGTGGAGCTTCTGCGTGCTGATGCCCATCTCCGCGCCGAGGCCGAATTCGCCCCCGTCGGTGAAGCGCGTGGACGCGTTCCAGTAGACGGCTCCCGCGTCCACCTCGCGCTGAAAGCGGGCGGCGGCCTTAGGATCGCCGGTCACGATCGCCTCCGCGAGACCCGAGCCGTGACGCGCGATGTGCGCGACGGCCTCCTCCAACGAATCCACGATCTTGATCGAGAGGATCAGATCCAGATACTCGGTATCCCAATCCGCATCGACGGCCGGCTTCGCGAACGGCAAAAGGCGGAGAGTCTCGGGGCAGCCCCGCAGTTCGACCCCGGCTTCGGCGAAACGGCGCCCGATGCGAGGCAAGAATTCTTTCGCGATCGCTTCATGAATTATAAGAGTCTCCATCGCGTTGCACACGCCCGGCCTCTCGGCCTTCGCGTTGAACGCGATCTCCTCCGCCATGCGCAGGTCCGCGCGCTTGTCCACGTAGACGTGGACCAAGCCCTTGTCGTGCGCGAGGACGGGGATCATCGACTCGCGCCGCACCGCGACCGTGAGGTCGGGGCCGCCGCGCGGGATGACCAGATCGATCAGCGAATCGAGCGTGAGCAGCCGGCGCACGGCCGCGCGGTCGGGATCGTTCACGAAGCCGACGGCGCCGAGCGGCAGACCCGCCGCCTTCAAGCCCTCGCGCAAGGCGTCCGCGATGACGGCGTTGGTGCGCACCGCCTCCTTGCCGCCGCGCAGGATCGCGGCGTTGCCCGATTTGAGGGCGAGCCCCGCGGCGTCGGCGGTGACGCCGGGGCGCGACTCGTAGATGATGGCGACGACCCCCAGGGGCACGCGCATTCTCCTGATGAAAAGGCCATTGGGCCGCCGCGCGAAGTCCGTCGTCTCGCCCACGGGGTCCGGCAGGGCCGCGACGCGCTCGAGTCCGCGCGCGACGGCCTCGATGCGGGGCGCGTCGAGCGTCAGGCGGTCGACGAAGGCGGCGGTGCGCCCGGAGGCGCGGGCCGCCGCGACTTCCTTTATATTAGCGGCGACGATGGCGCGCGAGCGGCGCCGGATCGCCTTGGCCATCTCGCGCAGCGCCCTGTTCTTCGCGGCCGTCGAGGCCGCGGCGACGGCGCGCGAGGCGTCCTTGGCCGCGCGCGCCATCTCCTCCACGTCGAAAGCCCTCCTCATGGCTTGAGCACCGCCAGGTTGTCGCGGTGCACGACCTCGTCCGCGGGCTTATGGCCCAAGGTCGCCTCGATCTGCGAGCTCTTGAGCCCGCGGATGCGCTCGAGGTCCGCGGCGCCGAAGTTCGTGAGGCCGCGCGCGAACTCGACGCCGCCCTCGACCAGGCTGACCACGTCGCCCGGCGCGAACGCGCCCGTCAGCGAGCGCACGCCGGTCGCGAGCAGGCTTTTCGAGCGCGCGACCAGCGCCTCGCGCGCGCCCGCGTCCACGACGATGCGGCCCTTGGGCTGGGACGCGAAGGCCAGCCACTGCCGGCGCTTGGCGAGCGGCTTCTCGACGGCCTCGAAGCGCGTGCCGAGCGGACGGCCGGAGAGCAGGTCCGCGAGGACGCCCGGCTTGGCGCCGCTGGCGATCACGGACGCGATCCCGTTCTCGGCCGCGCGGCCCGCCGCGCGCACCTTGGACTCCATGCCGCCCGTGCCCGAAGGGCCCGCGCGGCCGATGCGCGGCGGCGCCTCGCCCGGCCGCACGCGGGAGATCAGCCGCGCGTCCGGGTTCGTGCGCGGGTCGTCGGTGAACAAGCCGTCCTGGTCGGTGAGCAGGACCAGCAGCTGGGCGTCGACGAGCCCCGCCACCAGCGCCGAGAGCCCGTCGTTGTCGCCGAACTTGATCTCCTCCACCGCGACCGTGTCGTTCTCGTTGACGACGGGCACCACGCCCAGGCGCAGCAAGGTGAGCAAGGTGCTGCGCGCGTTCAGGTAGCGCTCGCGGTGGCGCAGGTCGTCGGCGGTGAGCAGGACCTGGGCGACGGTGAGCTTCGGCCGAGCGAACGCCGCCTCCCAGGCGCGCATCAGGCGGCTCTGCCCGACGGCGGCCGCGGCCTGCTTGAGCTGGGTGCTGGGCCGCGCGGCGAGCTTGAGGCGCTCGCGGCCCGCCAGGATCGCGCCCGAGGAGACGACGACGACCTCCCAGCCCTCGGCGCGCGCCGCCGCGACGTCGGCGGCCAGGCGGCGCAGAACGGCTCCGTCGAGGCCGCTGCCGCCGCCCGCGAGGACGCCCGAGCCCAATTTGACGACGACGCGCTTCGCCATGAGGTGGAGAGGGTACCAGCGCGCGCTGATCGCGTCAAGTGCCGGGTCGGCGGGCGCGAGCGGCCTTGATGGTCTGCAGGACCCGCTCCTTGTCCGGCAGGACGCCGGCGTAGAACTCGGCCCAGTCCAGCGCGTCGCCGCGCGCCTGACCGCGAGACCGGAGCGCCTCGGCCAGCCTCGACGCGACCTCCTCGCGGCAGTCGCGCGAGTAGAGCGCGAAATCCCCGGGGGGCATGACGTTGCCGCCCGTCGTCTTGCCCAGATACGCGATGTACGACTGCCAGGCGTCCATGCGCTCGGCCAGCGGAGCCGGCGGGTCGCGGCGGAAGTAATCCAGCGTCGCGGCGAGCGCCCGCGGGCCGGCCTCGTTCCGGACGGATTCGGGCGCGGCGGCCGCCAGCGCCAGCGCGTCGGCGGGCTTTCCCTTCTCCAGCGAGCGCGCGATCAGCTTGGGATAAGACTCGGCCTGCATGGCGGGCAGGACGTTCGCCGCGAAATCGTTCTCGTTCCGCTCGTACGCCGCCTGGTCCTTCCGGACGGAGGCGAGATCGGACTCCGCGCCGCGCTTCCCCGCCTTCGCCCGCTTGGCGAGGAGCTGGGCGGTCGTGGCGAAGTCGGTGTCGCCGTAGGTGTTCCGGTAAAGCTCGGTCACGTACGTCTTGAACTCGGGATAGCCCGCGAGGAGGCGCTTGTACATGTCGGCGTCGGGCGCGCGGTCGATCAAGGACGGGTCGCGCTGGAGGCGCTCGTGGAAGAAACGGAGCTCCTCGCGGAAGGCCTCGCGCTCCGGCTCGACGGGATTGCGCTCGAGCGCCCCCTCGACCGGGGGATCCCGCCTGTGCTGCCACGCGTGGAAGGTCTCGTGGAAGAAGGTCTCGGCCTGCTGGTCGATCAAGGCGGCGCGCGCCTCGGGATGCTCGACGAAGTAGGCCGAGAGCTTCACGGGATCGGCGGCCAGGCGCTTCGCGAGAGCGGCGCGCTCGGACTCCGGCGCCGAAGAGGCGGCCGCCTTCGCCGCCTCGCTCTGGTTCAAGTGGATGAGGCGGTCCTGCGCGTCGTAGGTGGCCACCGTGGAATCGTTGTAGTCGACCAGCGCGACCCCGGGCAGGCGGACGGTCCCCTCTCCGTCCGTAAAATGCGCGAGCAGGGCGCGTCCCGCCTCCTCCTCGGCGAACTTCGCGCGGATGCCGGCGTTGAGCGCCGCCGACAGGGTCGACTCGCCGGGCGCGCCGGGCCCGGAGGCTCCGCCTCCCGACGCGACGGAGGTCTCCCCGGAGCGGGCGGCCGCGCCGTCGAAGCGCGCCTTCGAGTCCCCGTACGTCGCCGCCGCTCCGCCGGCCGCCGCGGCGTCGACGGCCGCGCGCGCCCGCTCCGTCTTCTTCGCGTCCTTGTCCGGATCCTTCGCGCCCGGCTCGCCCGGCCTCTTGGCCGCCTTGAGCGCGTCCACCTCCCGGCGGGTCAGCGCATGGCCGTCGGCCGCCCGCAGGCGGCACGCCGCCGCGTCGAGCTTGACGCCGGCCGCTTGGGCGCGCGACCAGACGGCCGCGTCGAGCGCCTCGGACGCGTCGAAGGGCGCGTCGGGAGCGGCGGCGTCGGGCGGGACTTCCGCCGGGCGCGCGCAAACCGGCGGAACCGGAGCGGTTTGAGCGAAGGCGGGAAGACTGGCGCCCGCGGCCGCCAGGGCCGCCGCGAGCACGATGGAGGGGTGCATCGTCCCGCGAGTGTAGCCCCGGAAACGTCGATTATCAAGCCCGCGCTGGAACTTTTTCGCGGGTCAAATCGTATGGATAGGGTCGAGGACATCGCCGGGCGGTTCACGAACCTCGAGTCGAGGTTCGACCGCGCGGAAGCGAATAATTCCGCGCGCTTCCAGCACATGGAAGCCCGGTTCGATGCGCGGTTCGACCATCTCGAGCGCGAATTCGACGGCCGGGTCGACGCTCTCGACGCCAAAATGACGAGCTGCTTCACTTGGATGGTCGGCCTGACTTTGGCATCGTGGCTGACCTTGATGTATCAGTTCTCTCGCGTCCGGTAGGCGCCCAACTTCCGATCGCTCCCGCCGGTGCCGGGTTTAAGAACTCCGCGTACGCAGAGTTCTAAAAGCCTGGCACCGTGGAGATCAGAGGGGCTTCGCGAGCTCGGCGAAAGTCAAGCCGCGGACCTTCGGCAGGCCGAATCGCGGATCGTCCTCCGGGAAAGGCTCGGTCGCGCCGGTCTTGGCGTAGCCGCGCCGCTCGTAGTAGGCGATCAGCTCGGGGCGCATGGAGATGACCGTCATGCGCATCCGCCCGCAGCCCCACGCGCGCGCGAGCTCCTCGGAGCGGGTCATCAAGAGTTTCCCGATCCCGCCCGCCTGCCGCGCCGGATCCACGGTCAGCATGCCGAGATAGCAGGAGGCATCGGGCTCCTTCTTCAAGTACACGCAGCCGACGAGAGCTCCTCTCTCGTCGTGAGCGAGCTCGACGCGCGCGGCGGAACCCTCGATCATCTCGAGCATCTTGCCGGGATCGGTGCGCTGTCCGCCGAGGATGTCGGCCTCGGTCGTCCAGCCCCGCTTGGAGCTCTCGCCGCGATAGCCGCCGTTCACGAAGGGAACGAGCGCGTCGACGTCGGCCGCGGTCGCGGCGCGGAAGGAAACCATGCGCGGGGAATTATGCCAAAATCTCCACCATGGCCGCCGAAGGCAAGCCCCCCGCGCGCATCGTCGACACGAACATCTCCGGGCACCACACGCTGCCGACGCCGCGGCAGGTGGTCAAGAGCCTGCCGGCGCCGAAGTCCTGCCTGGACACCGTGGCCCGCGGCCGCCGCGAGATCCGCGACATCCTGCACGGGAACGACGACCGCCTGTTCGTCGTCGTCGGGCCGTGCTCGATCCACGACCCGCGCGCCGCGTACGAGTACGCCGAGCGCCTGCGCGAGCTCGCCGAGAAGGTCAAGGAACGCTTCGTCCTCGTCATGCGCGTCTACTTCGAGAAGCCGCGCACGACGGTGGGCTGGAAGGGGCTGATCAACGACCCGCGCATGGACGGCTCTTTCCGCATCGAGGAAGGCCTGCGGGCCGCGCGCGCTCTGCTTCTGCGCGTGACCAAGCTCGGCCTGCCGGCCGCGACCGAGGCGCTGGACCCCGTGTCGCCGCAGTACGTGTCCGAGCTCGTGAGCTGGCACGCGATCGGCGCGCGCACGACGGAGTCCCAGACGCACCGCGAGCTCGCGAGCGGGCTGTCGACCCCGGTCGGCTTCAAGAACGGCACCGACGGCGGCGTGCAGGTCGCCGTCGACGCGATCCGCTCCGCGGCCGCGCCGCATCACTTCATCGGCGTCGACCCCGAC
>DATNGC010000109.1:0-7409 GCA_035606075.1 Elusimicrobiota bacterium | reverse complement strand
CGCGGCGGTCGCCATCGTCGCCGGCTTCGCGGCCCGCGGCCTCAACGACTACTACGCCATCCGCTGGAGGTCGCCGGTCGAGATCGACATGTTCAAGAAGCTGAACAAGGCGATCGCGCCCGATCAGGCCCTTCTGACGTATTACGACTACTTCGTCCAGGAGTACCCGGACAAGCCCGGCCTCTACCGGCCCGAGGTGGCCTGGTATCTGGATCGTCCGATGTCGGTGGCCCGGACGCTGGACGAGGTGGCGGCGCGCGCCGCGACCGGCTTTTACCCGTTCTATCTCGTCGACATGGAGATGGCGCCGCCGGCGCTGCTGCAGGCGCTGAAGGCGCGCTACCCCTTCGAGTACGTGCAGGGCAATCCCTACGTGGCCGAGCCGCACGAGATCTACCCGTACCCGGACCAGATGATCTTCGACTTGGAGCAGCCCGCGGGGGGGCCCATGACGCTGGACCTCGGCGCCGACGGCCTGATGAAGCTCGGCCTCGACGCGCTGTATCGCGCGCGCGATCCGCGCCAGGCCGCGCGCTATTTCCGGCGAGTCCTCGTCTTGAACTCGGAGCATTTCGGGGCGAACTTCCAGCTCGCGAAGTCGCTCGACGCCATGGGCGCGGACGCCGCCGCGCTGCCCTATTGGACGAAGACGCTCGCGCTGGCGCGGGCGTACAAGGACGCGGCCACCGCGGCCCAAGCCGAGGCGCGGCTCGCGCGGGAACGCTAGAGCTTGAGACGGTAGCGGCGGCGCGCGGTCCCGAATTCGCGGTAGGAGCCGACGCGCTCGAAGCCCCGCTTCTCGTAGAAGGCCGCGGCCCGCTGGTTGTCGTCGTCGACGCTGAGCTCGTAGGCCGCCGCTCCGGCGCCGCGCATGGCTTGAGAGAACGCGTCGACGAGGCCGCGGCCGATCCCGCCGCCGCGGCGCCCGGCGGAAACAGCCAGGTAGGTGAGCTCGGGCGCGTCCGCGTCGAAGGTCCCCTCATCCGGGCCGCGGAAGCTCTTCAAGAGGCGGACGAGAGAGCCGGGACGCTTGAGGACGCCGAGGAGCACGCCGGCCGCGAGCCCCGCCGGGCTGCACCGCGCCGCGGACCCTTTGAGCCGGTCCGGGTGGACGGAGCCGAAGACGAAGCCGTCGACGGCGCCGTCGCCCAGGGACACGAACCCGACGGCCGCCCCCGATTCGACGGCGCCCGCGTAGAACGCGCGGGCGGCCGGCTCGCCGAGCTCGGCCAGCAGGCCGGTGAGCGCGGCGCAATGAAGCGCGGCGACTCGGTCGGCGTGCTCGCGGCCCAGGGGGACGATCATGGGTCCCGGAGCCGCTCGCGCGCGAGCTGGCCGAAGGTCGCGAGCCTCCACCCGTCCGTCCGGCCCCGCGCCGCCACGCACGCCTCCAGCTCCCGGCGGCGGTCCTCCGACGAGAGGTAGCGTTCGAGCTCCGGATTTCCCAGGTCCGCGTTCCGGCTCTCCTCGGGCACGCCGGGATGGACCATGATCTCCAGCGTATCGTCCGGCGGCGCGCTTTTCAAGAGGGCCGGCAGGAGCAGGTCGAGGCGGCCGGTGTAGAGATAGCTCGCGACGTGCTCCGCATAGCGGATTCCGCCGGGCAGGCGCGGCCGGTCCAAGTCCGCGAGCCGGCTCAAGAGCCAGGATTTCGTGCTTCCGCCTCCCAGCGTCAGGCGCAGCCGCTCCGCGCCGCGCGCGTGACGCGGTCCGATGTCCCGTCCCAGGCGCAGGAAGGGGATGTCGCGCCGCCGGGCCGCCGCGGCGACGAGATCGAAGATCCCGGGGATGAGGTGGACGTGGCGCTCGCCGTCGATATGATCGGGACGGACGCCGTCGCGGCTCAGGCGCTCGAGCTGGGCCTCGAGCTCGAGCTCGATCTGGCCGAGGAGCCCGCGCGGGGCGCCGGCGGCGACGGCCGCGAGAAGCGGGAGGAAGCGCCACCGGAAAAAACCGCGGCGGTCGACGAGCAGGGGCACCCGCGAGGCGGGGCTCAGCGGCCGGCCGGAAGTCAGCGTGAAGTGCAAGCCGATCCCGAGCTCGGGGCAGGCGCGCACGCAGTTTTCCAGCGCGTGCTCGTAGTAAGGGGTCGTGGCCGCCAGGCTGGCGCTCGTCACGATGCCCTCGCGGTGGGCGCGAACGACGCCCAGCGTCGCGCCTTTGGAGATCCCGAGATCGTCGGCGTTGACGACCAGGGCTCCCGCGCTCACGGCAGCCCCGCGACGAGGCTCGGGCCCAGCCGCTTGGTGAAGGCGACGGGAAGGCGGCGCCAGATCTCGATGGGAAGGCGGTAGCGCGGGTTGCGCGGGTCGACGTAGGGGAGGTCCCCGCCCTTGGGCAGGTAGTAGTTGTAGCAGAGGGGGAGCGGACGCGCGCCCCAATGCTCCTTGAAGGCCAGGTTCGGCCCGTCCGCCTCGGACCGGCCCAGGTCGAATCGCGTGCAGCCGCGCGCGCAGCTCGCCTCGATCATCTTCCAGTAGAGGAGGTAGTTCGGGCAGCGCGGATTGTACTCGTGCAGCGCAACGGTGTGCAGGTTCATCGCGGTGCCGTTCACCCAAAAGAGCAGCGCGCCGGCGACGAGGTCGCGGCCGTCGCGCACGACGTAGAACTCCGAGCGGTCGCCGAGGTTCCGGGCGATGGACTCGTAGAAGCGCCGCGAGTGCGCCGGCGAGCCGAGATCGCGCATGTGCTCGTGGAAGACGTCGAAGAACGCCCCGAGCTGGCCGGGGCCGGTCTCGACGGAGAACCCCTCGTTCATGCCCTTGCGGACCTGGTTGCGCGTCTTGGCGCGCAACACCCGGTTCCAGACCGCCTCCGCTCCGCCCGAGAGGTCGATCACCGCCGTCCGGTAGCGGCCGTCCAAGAGGAAGCCCTCGAGGCGAGGCTCCATCGTGCGGACGAGGAGAGAATCGGAACCGAGGCGGTCCGCGACGGCCTTCGCTTCGGCGAGCAGGGCGTCGCGCGCCGCGGCGTCGTCGAAGTAGAGGCCGCCGGCGTTGCAGAAGAACGGCGCCGTCGTCAGCGTGCGGCCGAAGACGTGATGGCGGGATTCGCAGAGACCCAGGCCGCCGACGAGGCGGTCGCCTTCGACCGCCGCCAGGGTCCAAGTCCGCAGGCCGTAGGCTTCCTCGAGCACGCGGCGCCAGCCGGGCAGGTCCGCGACGGTCGCCGTCCGGGCACCGACGTAGTCGTCCCAGCGGCGCTCGTCCTCGCCCGCGCCGATGCGGATGACGCGCATGTCAGCCCGCGTCTTCCGCCTGAGGCGTGGAGGCCGCCGGCCGGGAGGGCGCTTTCGGCTCCTGCTTGAGCAGATAGATCGGCCTTTTCTTGACCTCCTCGAAGACTCGCGCGAGGTACTCCCCGATCAGGCCGATGAAGACCAGCTGCGCGCCGCCGAGGATGGTGACCACGCCGATCACCGAGGAGTAGCCCGGAACGAGGGAGTGGAGCAGGAAGCCCTTGATCAGCGTCCACGCGAGGTACGCGAAGCCGAGGAACGTGATCGTCAGGCCGGCTCGCAGCGCCAAGCGCAGCGGCTCGGCCGAGAAGGAGAAGATGGCGTCGGAGGCGAGGACGAGCATCTTGACCGGGCTGTACTTCGTGCGGCCCGCGGCCCGCCGCGGCGATGAATAGGGCACCGCCTCGCGGCGATAACCGGCCCAAGAGATCAGGCCCCGCAGGAAGCGATGGTGCTCGGGCATGGAACGCAGCGACCGCACGACGCGCCGCGAGAGGAGGCAGAAATCCGCCGCGCCCTGCGGGACCTTCGTGCTGCTCAGGCTGTTGAGAAGGAAGTAGAACGCGCGGGAGGTCCCGTCCTTGAACCAGCTCGCCCCCTCGGTGCGCCCCCGCACGGCCGACACGACATCGCAGCCGGCGCGCCAGCGCCGCACGAGCTCCGGGATCAGCGCGGGCGGGTGCTGAAGGTCGGAGTCCATCATGATCACCGCGTCGCCGGCGGCCGCGTCGAGCCCGGCGGTGAGCGCGATCTGGTGGCCGAAGTTGCGCGAGAGCGAGCAGACGCGCACGGCGGGGTCCTTCTCCGCGATCCGGTTGAGCCGCTCGAGGGTGTCGTCTCCGCTGCCGTCGTCGACGAAGATGAGCTCGTACGCCAGCGGCCGGAGGCTCTCGAGGACGGGGCGGATCTCCCGGTAGAACGTCTCGATGACTTCCGACTCGTCGTAGCAGGGGACGACGACCGACAGCAATCCGCCCCGGTCCGAGGCCTCCGCGGTCAGCGACATCGAGTCTGAATTGCGCTCCATGGACGCCTCGGGCCTCTCACACGACCTTCCGCATTAGACAAAAAAGACACGCGCAGGAAAAGCGAAAGACATGCGGGCTAGTGCATGTTGACGAACGCCGGGATGGAATGGGGCGGCACTTTCACCACCAGGCCAACGCTTCGCCCGCGGTCGAACGAGACGTAGATCTTGTTCTCCTTCGGCTCCCAGTAGGCGAGGTCGAGGCGCCCGTCGTGGTCGTAGTCCCAAGGGACGGGAATGCCCGTCTTCGTCCCGAATTTGGCGAAGGAGACCGCGCCGTCCGGGAGCGCCCGCCAATACCAGGTGAGGTTCTCCTGATTGTAGATGCCGATCTCGTCGCGGCCGATGCCGTCGTAATCGCCCGGCACGAGGATGAAGCCGTACGTGCCGCCCCAGCGAAAAGAGGCGCTTTGGCCCGTGGTCAGGCTCTTCAGCGTCACCATCCCGTCCAGCAGAGACCAGAGGCCGAGGTCTCCCTTGGAACCCGCGAAGAAGCGGCCGAGGAAAGGCACAGGGACGAGCTTCTCGTCGACCTTGGGGCCCGGGAGCTTGCGGTCGTCGGGAGCCTGGAGCCACTCGCCGGTCCCGCGGCGATAGGCGAGATGGGCGGCATAGCCGGTGTGGTCCAAGTCGCCGACGAGCGGGACGTCCTGGTCCCAATACCAGCGGACGTACTCGGGCAGCCAATCGCCCCCGTTCGCGTCGAGATAGTTCCAGCCCCAGCCGTCGTATTCGACGTTCTGGTCGATGCGCGTTCCCAGGCGGAAGTCGGTGTCGAGCATGCGTCCGACCAGGAAATCGGTCTTGGGGCCGCCGAGGAAGCGGGCGACATAGAGGGTCGCGAACTCTCCGCGCGCGCGCTCCGGCAGGGAGATCACCGTCCGGCCGCACTGGACCTTCTGCGCCGCATAGTCGTAGAAGACCAGATCGTTGCGGCCCTTTCCGTCGCAGTCCGTCACGGTCTGGGCGACCACCTTCGGCGACCAGTAGCGCTCGATATCGCGGTCCAGGCCGCCTGTCGGCTTCTCGAACGCGTAGAGGGCGCGCTGCTCCGACGCGGCCTTGAGGACCAAGCCGCCCTCGGCGACGAGCTTCGCGAAACGGCTGCGCACGATCAACGGAGCCGCGATCGTGTCGCGCAGGGGGCGGCAGTAATACCACGTGCAGCCGGCCGCCTCCGCGGCGCCCGGCAGGAGGCGCGCGATGCGTCCGTTCTGCACGTAGCGGCGGCCCGTGGTCGCCTGCGACAGGCGGAAGCCGATCCCGGTGCGCTCGTAGGCGCTGGGGGTCATGGTGAAGACGCTGCCCCCGTATTCGAGCAGCTCGCTGAGATAGCTGTGGCGGCGCTCGTCGGCGGACGCGTCGAAGAAGACGTCGCGGCTGGACTTCTTCAAGCGCTTCAGGGCGGTTCCCATCTGCTCCTCGACCGAGCCCCGGAAGTAGGGGGCGCGGTAGAAGCCGAGCCAGGCGCCGTTCGCGTCGACGGAGTTGGCGTAGCAGAACAGCACCGGAGAGACCGCGGCCGCGAGGAAGCAGGGCGCGACGAGCCACCAGCGCCGGACGCGCCGCAGCGAGGCGAGCCCGTAGGCCGAGAGGAGCGCCAGCCCGAAGTGGGCGCTGAAGAAGAACTTGCTGATCTCGGTGAACTGCTCGATGCCGTAGGTCTCCGACGAGTAGAAGGCGATCTGGGGAACGAGATAAGAGACGACGGCGAATATCAGCAGCGCCGTGAAGAGCCGCGAGCGGTCGCCGTCCGCGCGGTCGCGCCGGCGGGGATACAGGAAGACCGCGGCGATCGCCAGGATCAAGGGCAAGCCGAAGCCGGCCAGGTTCCAGTGGATGAAGCCCGCCAGCCCTCCCGCCGAATACCCGAAGGACCGCCGCAGAGTCGTGAAACCTCCGCCGCCGTACTGCGGCCCCATGGACAGCATCCCGCCGTGCAGCAGCGCGAGCGCGCTCACGCCGGCGCCGAAGAGCAGCCCGTCCAAGAAGCTCGGCCAAGTCCGCCGGCGCGCCCACTCGATGAGCAGGCACAGGCCCGCGGCGACCGCGGCGACGGTCCCGAAGACGGCGTGACCCAGGAAGATCACGCTGAAGGCGGCGACGTTGGCCGCCAGGAGAGGCCGGCGCAGGTCCTCGCGCTTGCGCCAAACCACGAAGAGGTAGAGGCCGACCGCGGTCAGCGCGATGCCCAAGGACACGGCGTGCTGCTGGAACTGCGCCGCGATGTCCCACGGCAGGCTCGAGAGCGTCCCGTCGGCGTTCCTCAGGTGCTGGCTCGGGACGGCCGCCGCCTGGATCAGGTTGCGCAGCCAGCCGCTCGCCGGGTCGTAGCGGTGCAGCAACGCCGACGCCGACGGGACCTTTTCCACGCCGCTGTAAGCCTCCAGGCGCGGCAGGTACAGCCAGGCGAGCCCGCCCCCGAGAAGGAGAGCGAAGGCCGCCCATGTCGCTTCGAGGGCGTCGAACTCGAGCTCCCGGAACCAGAAATAGACGAAGAGAAAAGTGAAGAGCCAGAGGAAGGTGCTGACGACGTCGATGGCGACGTTCGCGGAGAGGCCGAGCAGCCGCATGGCCGTGCCCGAGAGGATGATGAAGCCGTAGTGGTACTTGATCGGGACGTCGGGCAGCGCGTTATGGCGGGGCGGGAACACGCCTTCGGCGAACTGGTTGGGGGCAGTGATGTGGATCGCGCTCGCGACCGCCTCGTCCCAGAAGTTCGTGCTCACCGCCACGAACCATTGCGGCACGGCGAAAGCGAAGGCGAGCAGCACGGGCGCGGTCCACGAGCGCCGGCTCGACAGCAGGCCGGCGGCCTCGAACTCCGCCCGCGGCCGGCGCAGCAGGAGCGCGACGCCCGCGGCGGCGTTCAGCGCGAGGCAAAGCGCGACGGCCGCGATGGAATTCTGGAACAGGCGCCCCGCGAGGTTGACGACGATGATGTAGTCGAACAGCGCCAGGCCGATCGCGCACAAGAGGCGGAAGAAAGGATTCGTTACGCTGTCCTGGATGCGGCCGGCGGCCCACCAGGAGGGGGGGAGCATGGCCGCGCCGAAGCACAGCGCGCGCAAGACGGCGGCGAGGAGCGGCAGGACGTATCCCATCGCTAGCGCGCGCTTTCCGTGATCCCGGCGGACGGAGCGG
>DATNGC010000108.1:0-14465 GCA_035606075.1 Elusimicrobiota bacterium | reverse complement strand
CTGCTGCCCTTCTCGCGCAAGCAGGAGAGCGAGGCGGACCACATCGGGCTCATCCTCATGGCGAAGGCGGGCTACGACCCGGCCAACGCCGTGCCGTTCTGGGAGCGGATGGAGGCGCAGAGCAAGGGCGGCGCCGGCGGCGGGCTGTCGCGCTATCTGGCCACGCATCCGCCCGACGCCCAGCGCATCGCCGACATCAAGAAGGAGCTGCCGGAGGCGGAGAGGTACTACAAGGCCGCGGCGAAGTGAGCGCTTGACGCGAGAGCGCGGACTCGCTCCGGAGCGAGCCCTTACCTCGTGAGGGCCAGCCCCGGCACCGCCCAGGGATTGATCACGAACGCGGAGTCCGCCGCGACGGGCGAGACGGCGCCCGGCGCGGCGACGGAGCGCCCCCGGGCGAGCTCCAAAGCCTCCCGCGCGACCGCGAAGGCCGCGCGCGGATGGCCTAAGCCCTTCGCGCGCCGCCGCATGTCGGTCAGGCGCGCCTCGGAGGACAGCAGGGACTCGACCTTGCCGGTCAGGGCCGCCGGCGCGTTCGCCTTCACCGCCGCGCCGTTCTCGAGCAGGTAGTCGGAGTTGCGCTCCTCCTGGCCGGGGATGGGGCTCACGAGCGCCATGGGCAGGGCGCAGGCGAGCGCCTCGCTGATGGTCAGCCCGCCCGGCTTGGTGACGAGCAGGTCCGCCGCGGCCATCAGGCCGCGCATCTTGTCCGTGAAGCCGAGGAGCTTGACGCGGTGCCGCGAGGGCGGCTTGATCGCCGCGAGCTTCTTGCGGCCCGCCTCGTTGCGCCCGCAGACCACGACGATCTCCGACGGCACGGTCGACGCGAGCAGGGCGCGATAGACCTCCTCGAGCGGCCCGACGCCGTGGCCGCCGGCGGCCTGCACGACGACCGGATAGCCGCCCGAGAGCCCGAACGAGCGGCGCGCGGAGTCGCGGTCGAGCGGAACGGAGAACGCGGGATCGACGGGGATGCCCGTGACCTTGATGGAGGCGCCCGGGACGCCGTGTCCGCGCAGGGACGCCGCGGCGACCGGGCTCGCGACGCAGTAGCGCTCGGTCGGCGAATGCACCCAGATTCGGTGCGCGTCGTAGTCGGTGACGACGGTGAGCTGGGGAGCGCCCAAGCGCCCCGACAGGCGCAGGGCCGCGATCAGCTCGGGCGCGAGGAAGTGGGTGTTCACGATCGCGTCGTATTGACCTCCGGTCAATACGTCCGCCAGCTCGCCGACGCCCCAGCGCTGGACGGCGCGGCGCAGCTTGTCGCCGAGCGCGCGCGGGCTGGGGCGGCGGTCGGTGAGCTCGAACAGGTAGCCGAACAGCGCGGGCGCCTTCTCGACGAGGTCGAGGTAGCCCTTGCCATAGACGCGCTTGAACAGGGGCCGCGCGAGGTCGAGCGCGTCGACCGTGACCACGCGCGTCTCGGGAGACTCGAGCGCGAGCGCCGACGCGACCGCCTTCGCGGCCCGCGTGTGGCCCGCGCCGACCGAGGCGTGCAGGACCAGGATGCTCTTCGGTTTCTCGTGTTTTTTCATGACACGGCCTCCTGGCCGAGCTTGAGGCGCTCGTCCGCCCAGCGCATTATGGAAAGACGGCCCTCGAAGTCTTCCGCGAGGGCCGTGCAGCTCTCCACCCAGTCGCCGTCGTTGCAGTAGAGGACGCCGCCCGATTCGCGGATCTCCGCGTGATGGATGTGGCCGCAGATCACCCCGTCCAGCCCGCGGCGCTTGGTCTCCGCGATCATCTCGTCCTCGAACTTGGCGATGAACTCGACCGCGTTCTTGACCTTGTGCTTGAGGCAGGCCGACAGCGACCAGTACGGCAGGCCGATCAGGCGCCGCCCGAGGTTGAACCAGTGGTTGACGCGCAGGGCGACGTCGTACGCCCACGTTCCCAGCAGCGCCAGCGCCTTCGCGTGCCGGACGATCCCGTCGAACTGGTCGCCGTGGACGACGAGCAGGCGCTTGCCGGCCGCGGTCTCGTGGACGGCCTCGAGCGCGACCTCGACGCCGCCGAAGTGCATGCCGCCGAAGTCGCGGAAGGCCTCGTCGTGGTTTCCGGGCACCAGGATCACGCGCGCGCCGCGGCGGGCCTTGCGCAGGATCTTCTGGACCACGTCGTTCTGCCGCTGGTCCCAGTAGTGCCAGGAGGTCTTCAGCCGCCAGCCGTCGATGATGTCGCCGACCAGGTACAGCGTGTCGGACTCGTTGTGCTTCAGGAACTCGAGCAGGAAGGCGGACTTGCAGTCCCTCGTGCCGAGGTGGATGTCCGAGATCCAAATGGTGCGCCAGCGCCGGGGCTCGTCCCCGGGAGGGAGCGGGTCGCGGTGTTTCATTGCGTCCCAGTATAGACCCGATGACGATTCCATGCCATATGGCGCGCTGGACGGCCGCGTCACGAGCGCGTGACGGACCGAACGGCCCTTTTCCCGCCGGGCCGCAGGGCCCAGAGCGCCGCCGCCGGGCGGTGGTAAAATGCCTCGTGGCCATTTTCCGAGCCCTGCTCGCGTTCCTTCTCGCCGTTCCCGCGTTCGCCCAGGTCCGAGGCGTCCCCGTCGTCGCCGCTCCCGTCTTCGCCGCGCCCGCGCTTCCCGCGCTGTCCGCCCCGTCGCTCGGTCCCGCTCTCCCCCCGCTTCCCGTCGCGCCGTCGATCCTCGCCCAGCGCTCGTCCTTCGAGCTCCAAAAGGACGCGGACCGCCTATACGCCGCGTTGGCGGCGGTCCACAACCAGGCCCAGGCGGGAGCCGCCGCGGCCGCGCTCGAGCCCGCGAAGCGCGCCGTCGCGGCCGATCTCAAGGGAGTCCTGACCCAGCTGCCCGAAGGGCCGTCCGATTGGAAGGAGCTGTCGACTCGTCTCAAGGATAGGCGCGCCGAGCGCGACGCTCTCGAGGCCGCCGGAGCGGACCCCGTCGCGCGCGCGGACGGCAGCAGCCGCCGCGCCGAGCTCAACGCCGAGATCTACGCCCTGCAGATGCGCGCCGCCTGGGCCCAGCTCATGGGGAAGGCCCCGCTCAACGCCCCCGCCTTCCGCCGCAACGCCGCGCTGTGGTCCTTCGTCGGGGCGTTCAACTCCGCCGCCGCCGGCGCCGCTGAGTCGGGCTGGCGCGAGGGCCTGGACCGCGCCGAGGCCGTCTTCGGCGACGGCCGCGCCGTCGTCGTCTCGCGCCGCTGGCGCAACGCGCACGCGGAGCTCGACGAGATCGCGCGCGACGCGCGCAACGGACGCGAGCGCGCCGCCGCCGAGAAGCTCGCCGGGCTGGCGGGCGTGCTGAGCCGCGCGCCGGTCGAGGACGCGGCCGTGCTCGCTCGCCATCGCGAGGCCGGAGCCGCCCTGCACGCCGCGGCGGCCGCCGCCCTGTCCGGCGAGGACGGCGCCGCGCTCTCCGAGCGCGCGCTCGCCGTCAAGGACTTGATCCCGCATCCGAAGCTCGCCGAGCCGACGGCCGTCTCCTACGACGGCGCCGACAAGGCCGTCCGCGCGCAGTTCCACGCGCTCGAGTCGTCCAAGAAGGAGTATCTCGCCGTGCTCGCCCGCGAGGCCGCCCTCGCGCGCTGGTCCGCCGTCCTGGCGGGCCCCCGCCCGGCCAAGGCCGACCGCGACGCCGCGCGCGCCGATCTCGCCGAAGCCCGCGCCTGGGCCGGCCGCGGCTTCGTCGGCGCCAAGCAGGTCGCGGCGCAGAACCTCGACGCGGCGCTCAGGGCGCTCGATCGCGGCGACGACGCGCTGGCCGCGCGCCATGCGGAGTTCGCGCGCGCCGAGCTGGCCGCGCGCCGCGCGGAGCTCGAGCGCATCGCGGCGGGCCTGCGCGCGCGTCTCGCCCGCCTGCCCGGCAAATAGAACCCAGCGGTCCTCATTCGACCCGCTTGACTTTCTTATATGTATCTATTAAAGTAACAGTATGCGGAACACGCAATTCTCGGTCGCGGTGCACGTGATGGCGGGCCTCGGGGCGCGGGCGCGCCGCGGCGAATGCGCCCCCTCCCGCATGCTGGCCGAGAGCGTCAACACGTCCCCCAGCTTCGTGCGCCGCGTTCTGGCCAAGCTGTCCAAGGCCGGCCTGATCCGCACCAGCACGGGCAAGAACGGCTTCTGCGCGGTCGCGCGCGACCCCAAGACGATCACTCTGCTGGACATCTACCGCGCGGTGGACGCGCCCAAGGCCTTCGCCGTCCACGAGCACCCCGCCCGGCCCTCGTGCCCGATCAGCTGCGGCATCAAGGCCTCCCTGCAGAAGGTCCTCGACCGCACGCAGGCGTCCCTGGAGGCGGACCTGAAGAAGACGACGTTGGACGGCTTGGTCTCCGAGCTGACGTCATGAATTTTTTTCGACCTTTTTGTATCTATAATCGTAACTAATTGCAAGGAGACGAGATCATGGCGAAGAAGAAGCTGGAAGGCAAGACGGCGGTGGTGACGGGCGCGACGTCCGGGCTGGCGCTGGCGTCGGCGAAAAGGTTCGCGGAGGAGGGCGCCCGCGTCATCATCACCGGCCGGCGCGCCGACGTGCTGGAGAAGGCGGTCAAGGAGATCGGCCCGAACGCCGTCGGCGTGCGCGGGGACTCCGCCAGCCTGGCGGACTTGGACAAGCTGTTCGCGGAGGTGAAGAAGAGAGGCCGCATCGACGTGCTGTTCGCCAGCGCGGGCATCGCGGAGATGAACTTTCCTCTCGGCTCGGTCTCCGAGGAGCACTTCGACAAGACGTTCGATCTGAACGTGCGCGGCACGCTGTTCACCGTGCAGAAGGCCCTCCCGCTCCTCAACGACGGCGCGTCGGTCATCCTCACCGGCTCGATCGCGGGAGTGAAGGGCTTCGAAGGGATGAGCGTCTATAACGCCAGCAAGGCCGCCATCCGGTCCTTCGCCCGCAGCTGGGCCAACGAGCTCAAGGGCCGCAAGATCCGCGTCAACGTGATCGCGCCCGGCCCGATCGACACCGCGGCCGTCGCGGGCCTGCCGCAGCAGATGAAGGACGCCTTCGCGTCGATGGTCCCACTCGGGCGCTGGGGCCGCGCCGAGGAGATCGCCGGGCCGGCGCTGTTCCTCGCCTCCGACGACTCCACGTTCGTCACCGGCATCGAGCTGACCGTCGACGGCGGCATGGCTCAGGTCTGAAGCGCGGCGAGGGGCCGCGGGAAATTTGATACACATAGGTCCTGATGAGCGCTGATCTCTACCTGGAAACCGGGCGCGTGCGTCTGCGCCAGCTCGACGAAGGGGACGTCGAGAAGCTCGTCGAGCTCAATTCCGATCCCGAGGTCATGCGCTATCTCGGCGGAGCGCCGGCGCCGCGCGAGGAGGCCGAGGCGGGAGTCGCGCGCACCAAGATGTATCGCGAGCGCTACGGGGGCCGGCTCGGCGTGTTCACGGCCGAGCTGCGCGAGACCGGCGAGTTCATGGGCTGGTTCCACCTGCGGCCCGACCGGGCTAAGCTCGACGACGTCAGGAACCTCGAGCTCGGCTATCGCCTCAAGAAGGAATTCTGGGGCAAGGGGTACGCCACGGAGGTCTCCCTCGCCTTGATCGCGATGGCCTTCGGCGAGCTCGGCGCGGAGGCGGTGTTCGCGGTCACCGACGCGGAGAACGCGGCCTCGCGGCGGGTCATGGAGAAGTGCGGGCTGAGGTTCGAGCGCGAGTACGTCGATCCGGACTGGAACCGCAGGACCGTGCGCTACGCGGCCGACAACGACGCGCCGAATCCCGTCCACCTCGAGGCTTATTTCAGCGCCGAGACCCCGGCGTCGGGCCTGCCCGCGAGGTTCGGGATCGTGACGGCTTGCAATCCGGACAGCGCGATCGCCGCCTCGGAGGAGAATGAGCGGGCGGCCGCGGAGCTCGAGGCCGATCTGACCGCCAAGAAGCTCCCCCACTTCCGCGTGACGGGGCGCTCGCGCGACGGCTCGCACCAGGAGCCGGGCTACGGGATCGCGGCCGCCTCTGCCGAGGACATCCGGCCGTTCAGCCGGAAGTTCCGCCAGGAGGCGTTCTTCTGGGTCGAGAACGGGACGGTATTCGTGATCAACACCGAGGGGGCACGCCGCCACCCCGTCGGAAAGTGGACGGACCGGCTTCTCTAGCCGGCGCTTAACGGTCGGTCCGGGGGCTTAGGGCGCCTTGAAGAGCGGATAAAAGAGCCCGCCCTCGGGCTGGTGGATGGGGCTGTGCACCCAGCCCTTCACCCAGCTCCGCTGGACCCGGAAGCGCGCCTGGTCGACGAGCACGAGGTGCGGCACGTCCTCGTGCTCGATCTCCTGCAGGCGCGCGTAGAGGCGCGTCCGCTTGGCCATGTCGGTCTCCTTGAGAGCCTCCTCCACGATCCGGTCGGCCTCCGAGTCCGAGTAATGCTGCACGGCCGGGAAGACGCCGCGCGAGTGCATGAGCGGATAGGCGAAGTCGTGGGGATCGGGGTAGTCGGCGCTCCACGTCATGATGGGCAGGGGCATGCGCCCGGAGTTGGCCGCGTCGAGGAACGCGGGCCAGTCCATGGGCCGCACGTCGACGCGGAACTTGGGATTGAGCGCCTCGATGTTCCGTTTGATCATGGAGCAGAGGATCTGGTGCGCGGTCTTGCCGGCGTTGTAGGTGAGCGTGAAGCGGAAGCCCTTTTCCCAGACGCGGCCGTCGCGCGCGCGCTTGAAGTTCTCGATCGCCTTGGCGCGGTCCAGCGTGAACGCGGGCTGATCCGGATTGTGACCCGCCAGGCCCTTGGGGATGCAGCCCGTCGCCTGCGTGCCCTTGCCGCGATAGACGTCGGCGATCAGCCCGGCGTAGTCGATGGAGTACGCCACGCCGCGGCGGATGTTGATGTCGGCGAAGAAGTCGGGCGGGATGCCTTCTCCGTCGAGCCTGCCCGAGCCGATGAAGGGGTTCGCCACCGGGTTGATCTTGTAGGAGAAGAACAGGATGGGGTCCAGCGCCAGCGCGGGCAGGTCGTCGATCACCTCGACGCCGGGCTGGCCCCGCAGTTGGCTGATCTGCGAGCGGTCGGCGGCGATCACGTCCGCGTCGCCCGCGAGGAGCATGAGGCGTCGCGTGCCGAACTCCGGCGCCGCCTTGACGACGGCGCGCTGGAGCTTGGCCGGCCCGCGCCAGTAGGCGTCGTGGCGCACGAGGATGGCCTCGCGGAGCTTGCGGTCCCAACGCTCGAGCTTGAACGGGCCGGTCCCCATCTCCCCCGCGAAGAATGGAGAGGTCTGCTTGTTCGGGTTGTTGAACTTCTCCCAAGTGCCCTCGGTGCCGTGCCAGTCGTCATGGCGGATGGCCCAGCGCTTGGACACGACGGGGCACCAGGAGGCGAGGATGGAGAGCAGGGGCGCGAAGGGGCGGGGCAGCTTGAGGACGAGCGTGTCGCGGTCCACCTCGACGGCGCGCACGGCGTCGTGGAAGGCGAGCCTGTTCAGCGCGCCCTTCGCGTCGCGCGTCGAGGCGTAGCCGAGCAGCGGCTCCAGCAGGAGGCCGGACGGGCCCGAGGCGCGGTCCTGCAGCATGAAGCGCAGCAGCGAGTAGCGCACGTCGTCGACCGTCATCGGCGACCCGTCGTGGAACTTGACGCCCTTGCGGATCGGGATGCGGTACGTCAGCCCGTCCGCCGAGATCAACCCGTTCTCCTTGGTCGGGACCTTCGTCGCGATCGCCGGGAGCAGCTTCTCGGTCGAGGAGCCCTCGAACGCGAAAAGGAAGTCGTATATGTTCTCCACGACCGCGGCGCTGACCGAGTCGTAGTCCCAGGCCGGGTCCAGGCTGTTCGCGTCGGCCTGAGAGGCGAGGACGTAGGTGTCGGGGTTCTTGACGCGCTCGGCGGCGCGCGAGGGAACGAAGAACAGAGCGGCAAGCAAGCCGCAGGAGCTCAGTCGAAGTGCCAGGGTTGTAGAACTCTTCGCGCGAAGAGTTCTCCGAGTCCCCCGCCGGCGCCCTCTAATCAATCTCGATCTTCCCAGGAAGATATCGGATGAGGCCCGCGATAGCGGACTTTCTTGACCTCTCCGGGAGCGAGCTCGACGACTCCGCTACCAGACGCGGCAAGTCTTCGGCGGCATCATCGGGTCGCCGGGCTTGCACGAGAAAGCCTTGCCGAACTCGGGCGTGTTCGACAGCGGGCCGAGCACGCGAGAGTGGGCGTCGGAGTGCGGGTCGACCGCCGCGAGCAGGCGCTTGCTCTCCTCGGTCGAGTTCTGGCACCAGACCTGCGCGAAGCCGAGATAGAGCCTCTGCTCCGGCGTGAAGCCGTTGACGTCGGCGGGCACCTTGCCGCCCTTCTCGAGCTCGCCCAGCGACATCGTGGCCAGGCGCACGCCGCCGTTGTCGGCCGTGTTCTCGCCCAGCGTCAGCTTGCCGTTGAGGTGCACGCCGGGGAGCGGCTCGTACCCGGAGTACTGGTCGACGAGGCACTGCGCCTTCGCCTCGAACTTCTTCGCGTCCTCGGGCGTCCACCAGTCCGACACGTCCCCCTTCGCGTCGAACTTGCGGCCCTCGTCGTCGAAGCCGTGCGTCATCTCGTGTCCGATCACGACGCCGATCGCGCCGAGGTTGAAGGCCTGGTCGCCGTCGCGGTCGAAGAACGGCGGCTGGAGGATGCCCGCCGGGAAGACTATCTCGTTGAGCTGGGCGTTGTAGTAGGCGTTGACGGTCGGCGGCGTCATGTCCCACTCCTTGCGGTCGACGGGCTTGCCGATCTTATCCAGCTGGCGCTTGGTCTCATAAGCGCGCGCGCTGTCGATCGACGCGAGCAGGTCGTTCCGGTCGATCTTGACGCCCTTGTAGTCGCGCCACTTGTCCGGATAGCCGATCTTGTCCATGGTCGAGGCGAGCTTCTCGAGCGCGCGCTTGCGCGTCTTGGCCTGCATCCAGTCGAGGGTCTTGAGATCCGATTTCAGAGACGCGCGCAGCGCGACGATGAGCTCCATCGTCCGCTCCTTGCCCTCCGGCCCGAACGTCTCGGCCACGTACTTCCGGCCGAGGTCGTGGCCGAGGATGCCGTCGGCCAGCTCGACGCAGCGCTTCCAGCGCGGCTTGAGCTCCTTGGCGCCGGTCAGCTTCTTGCCGTTGAAGTCGAAGGCCTCGTCGACGAAGTCGCTCGACAGCCAGCCGGCGTCCGCGTTCGCGGCGTGCCAGCGCAGGTACGTCTTCCAGTCCGCCAGCGGCTCGGAGCCGAGAAGGGAGGAGAAGCCGCTCATGTAGCCCGTCGAGACCACGTTGAGCCAAGCCGACTCGGGAGCCTCCGTCTTCGTGAAGTAGAGGTTCCAATCGAAGCCGGGAGCGATCTTCGCGAGCTCCTTTCCGTCCATGCGGTGATAGGTGTTCTCCGGGTCCCGGCGGGAGACGCGGTCCATCGAGACGCGCGCGAGCTCCGTCTCCAGGCGCATGACCGTGTCGGCCTCCGCGCCCGCGGTCTTCGGATCGTCGCCGAGCAGGCCGAAGATCTTGGCGACGTGCCATACGTACTGCTGGCGCAGCTTCACCGACTTGGGGTCGGTCCGGAAGTAGTAGTCGCGGTCCGGCAAGCCGAGTCCGCCCTGGTCCACCTCGCGGATGACTTTCGTCGCGTCCTTGTAGTCCTGGTCGGAGCCGAAATCGAAGAACGAGCTCACGCCGTCGGCGTGCAGGCTCGCGAGAAGGGCGGGCAGCTCGGCGGTCGACTTCAGCGCGTCGATCGCGTCGAGGTTTTTCTTCAGCGGCTCGGCGCCTTTCTGCTCCGCGGCCGCCTCGTCCATGCAAGCCCCATAGAAGTCCCCCAGCCGCTGGTCGACGGGGTCGCTTTTCGGGCCCGCGGCCGCCTTCTCGAGGATGTCGTGCAGGACGGCCTTGTTGCGCTCGGCCAGCTCGTTGAAGCGGCCCCAGCGCGACTGGTCGGGAGGGATCGGGTGCGTCTTCAGCCAGCCGCCGCAGGCGAACTGGTAAAAATCCTGGCACGGCGCGGCCGTCCGGTCGAGGGCCGACAGGTCGAACGCCGGGATCGGCGCGGGCATGGACGCGGCAGCCTCGGCGGCGCGGGACGGCAGGGCCAGCAAGGCGAGAAGCGGGAGGATGATCATTTTGTCTCCGTCAGCGATTGTACGCAAGGTAAAGATGCCAAAGATCGTACGCTCCGAACAAGACGAGAAGCGCGCCGTAGACCCGCACGAGGGTCTTGTCGCGCAGGCTCAGAGCCAGGCGCGCGCCGAAGTACGAGGACGGGATCGCCGCCGCCGACAGCGCCGCGACGATCCACCAATCGACGTGGCCCAGGTACATGTGCGCCCCCATCCCCGGCACGGCGAGCGCCGCCGAGACGATCAGCGAGCAGGCCAGCGCCCGCTTGGGCGGCATGCCCAGAGCGCGGATGAACAGCGGCCCGAAGAGGATGCCGCCCGTGTTCGCGAGCAGGCCGGAGAGACCGCCGACCGACAACGCGATCGCCGCGATCGCCCAGCCCGCCGCGACGTGCGTGGAGGGTTTGGGCTCCCCGGAGCCGAACAGGAGCGAGAACCCGAGCCCGAGGACCATCAGGCCGGTCAGGATCATGCACCAATGCCCGCCGACGGCCTCGCTGAGAAAGGAGCCGATCAGCGTCGCGGGCACGCCCCAGAGGACCGTCAGGCGCACGACGCGCCAATCGACGAGGTCCTTGCCGCGATAGGCCCAGGCCGCGGAGAGCAGAGTCGGCAGCGTGGCGGGCAGCGGCGAGGCGAGCGCGAGGAAGTCGGGGACGTTGAGGAATATCTGAAGGGCGGGCGTCGTGACCGCGCTGCCGCCCTTGCCGAGCAGGCCCGAGAGGAAGCCCACGACGGAGCCGATGGCGAACGTGCCGGCGAGGAAGGACGCGGAGTGCTCCATCGGAGATGGCATCATACCAAGGCCTAGGCCTTGAGGAACAGCGCGGCGTCGCGCGACGGGCGGGACAGCGTCCAACCGAAGCGACCCGCGATCCAGCCCAGCGTCTCCGGACGGTAGAACGCGATGTGCGTGAGGTCCCGGCGGTACCACCAGCCGGCGAAGGCCGAGTCGTCCTCGAGCACTCCGGTCATGACGCCGAGGACTCCCCCCGGCTTGAGCAGGCGGTCGAGCCTCGCGAGCTCCTCCGCCGGGCGGCGCAGATGCTCGAACACTTCGGTACAGACAACATAGTCGTATCTCTTCGCGAGCGCCGCGCCGTCGCTGCAGAAGAACGGATCGTAATCCGTCGTCGGAAAGCCGCGCTCCCTCATCATCACCGCGGCCGTCGGACCGGGCCCGCAGCCGAAATCGAGCCCTTCCGCTCCGGGCTCGAGTCGAGCGCATAACGGCTGGAGCAGCCGATCGAGAAAGCGCCGGTAGTCGGGATCGGACGATGAATTATTATGCTTCGAGTATCTCTCCCGCTCGGCCGCGGCGTCCGGATGCTGGGCGGGCGGCAGGAAGGTGAGGGAGCAAGTCCCGCACCGGAGGTAGTCCCGCCCGCCGTCGCTCAGGAACGCCCGGGGCGTCCCGGCGCACAGCGGGCAGGACTCCACTCCGCGCTTACTCGAGGACGACGAGCTGGCCGCCGACGTGGCCCGGGTGCATCGAGCAGTAGATCCGGAAGATGCCGGCCTTGTCGGCCGTGAACTCGACGACCTTCGTGTTGTCCTTGTCGGCGAAGTTGACCTGGACGTTGACGGGATAGCCCTCGATCGCGAAGGCGTGGATGGCCGGCACCGTGTTCACGAGCGTGATCTTGACCTTGTCGCCCTTCTTGACGACGAAGGTGGAGGGCATCCAGATCTTCTCGCCCTTGACGATGATGTTGACGGATTTGAACTCGCGGACGGGCGCCGCGTCGGCCTTGGCCGGCTCCTGGGCGCGGACGGCGGCCGCGCCGAGCGCGACGGCGAGAACGGCGAGCGATAGACGGTTCATGAGGGTCTCCCGGCCGCGAAAACGCGGCGCCCGGCGATTCTAGACCATCGCCGGGCGCGGCTTCAAGAAGGCGTCACGCCTCGGTCAGGAGCTTGTAGCCCGCGCTCTTGACGGTGATGATGCGCCGCTTCTCGGACAAGAGGCTGCGCCGCAGGCGCGCGATGTGCTGGTCGACGGTCCGCGTGCTGATCTCCAGGCTCTCGTCGTAGCCCCAGAGGCTCTTCAGCAGCTCCTCGCGGGACACCACCTTCCCGTCCGCCTCGATCAAGAGCGTGAGGATCTGCAGCTCGCGCGGCGTCACCGGGCGATGCTTGCCGTTGACGCGGACCTCGTGACGGCGCAGGTCGACCTCGATGGAGCCCACGCGCAGGGACGCCTGGCGCGCCGCCGAGGAGACCGGGCTGGTGCGGTGCAGGATCGCCTTGACGCGGCAGATGAGCTCCTGCATCGAGAACGGCTTGCTCAGGTAGTCGTCGGCGCCGAGCTTGAAGCCCAGGATGCGGTTCACCTCGTCCTTGCGGGCCGTCAGGAACAGGATCGGCACCTGGCTTTCCTGGCGCAGGATGCGGACCATCTCGAGGCCGTCCATCCCGGGCAGGGAGATGTCCGAGATCACCAAGGCGGGCTTGTGCTTGCGGGCGGCCTTGAGCCCGGACTCCGCGCTGGAGGAGATCAGGAACTCGAACCCCTCCTTTCGGAAGTTGGCCGAGATGACGAAGGCGAGGTCGCGCTCGTCCTCGACGAGCAGAATCTTTGGCTTGTTCATGAGCGTCGTCGACGAGCGGAGTTCATTTTAGGAAGTCGCCTCGCCTCTTTCAAGCGTGCGGCTTCCTTTTCGCCAGAGGAGCCGTGAAATGGAACGCGGAGCCCTTGCCCTTCTCGCTCTCCACCCAGATGCGGCCCCCGTTCGCCTCGACGAGGGTCTTCAGGATGGACAGCCCCAGGCCCGTCCCCTTGATCGAGAGCGCCCGCGCCTTCTCGGAGCGGAAGAACTGCTGGAAGATGAACGGCAGATCGTCCGCGTCGATGCCGATGCCGTCGTCGATGATCGAGATCCGGGCCTCGTCCGGCCCCCCCCGCGCGGCGCGAACCTCCACGCGGCCGTTCTTGCGGCTGTACTTGATCGCGTTGTCGACGAGGTTGTGCAGGATGCGCGACAGGTGCTCGGGATCGATGAAGACCGAGACGTCGGATTCGGCGCGGAGCTCGATCGCCACCCCCCGCCGCTCCGTCAGCGGCGACATGGCCTGGAGCAGCTGCTCGGTGAACTGCTTCAACGGCACGTGCGCGGGCTTGGGCTGGATCTTGCCCGACTCGATCTCGGCGTCGATCAGCAGGTTCTCGACGATGGCGCTGAGCCGGTCGGCGTGGCTCTCGATGATCTCGAGGAAGCGCGCGCGCTCGCGCGGCGTGCCCGCGCTGCCGGAGTGCAGCGTCTCGGCGGAGGCCTTGATCGCCGCGATGGGAGTGCGCAGCTCGTGGGAGACCGTCGCGATCATCTGCCTCTGCATCGCCTCGCGCTGCCGGAGCCTTTCCGCCTCCTCCGCCCTCTCGCGCTCGGTCAGGTCCCGGGTCAGCGTCATGATCGCCGCGCGGCCGCCGAGGTTGAGCACGACGCGGCTGATCTCCGCCCGGAAGACGCGGCCGTCCTTGGTGCGGTGCCGGGTCTTCGTCCGGCCGCGGCTGATCGACTTGGCGGAGCCCCGCGCCGGAGGCAGGGCGTCGGCGTCGGCGACGAGGTCCTTCTTCTTGAGCCGGAGGAGCTCCTCGCGCGAGTGGCCGTAGAGCTGCGAGGCCGCGTGGTTGGCGTCGATGATCCTCCCGGTCTCGGGGTCGTAGACGATGATGGAGTCGGCGACGCGCTCGAAGAGCTCGCGGTACTTCTCCTCGCTCTCGCGCCGCGCCGCCGCGGTCATGGCGTGCTCGTCGAGCTCGCGCCGCAGCGCCCGCTCGCTGGTCTGCAGGCGCTGCGTCTTGCGGTGCAGCTCCGCGAACACCTGGACCTTCGTCTTGAGGATCTCGGGGACGATCGGCTTGTAGATGTAGTCGACCGCGCCGAGCGAGTAGCCGCGCGTCACGTGCGTGTCGTCGCTGTTGCTGGCGGTGATGAAGATGATCGGCGTGTGGCGCGACTGCTGGCGCGCGCGGATCATCGCGGCCGTCTCGAACCCGTCCATGCCCGGCATCAGCACGTCCAGCAGGACCAGCGCGAACTCCTGCTCGAGCATGCGCCGCAGGCCCTCGGCGCCGGACGGCGCCTTGACGATCTCGTACCCCCCCGGCTCCAGCAGGGACTCGAGCGACAGCAGGTTCGCCGGCTGATCGTCGATGAGCAGGATGCGGATCCTCGGCTCGTCCGCTTGAGCGGGCGCCGGCGCCGTGGCCGTCGCCGTCAGGTGGAGCGGCTTCACCGATACATCCAGACCCGGAGCATCGAGAGCAGCTGCGGGATGTCGACGGGCTTGGCGATGTAGTCCGAGGCGCCGGCCTCGATGCACTTCTCGCGGTCGCCTTTCATCGCCTTCGCGGTGAGCGCCAGAATCGGCAGCGTGCCGAATTGCGGGTTCTTGCGGATTTCGCGCATCGTTTGATAGCCGTCCATTTCCGGCATCATG
>DATNGC010000107.1:0-17374 GCA_035606075.1 Elusimicrobiota bacterium | reverse complement strand
GGAGTACTGGCACATCGGCGAGACGAAGATCCGGTTGCGCAGCTCGAGACCGCGCAGGCGCAAAGGAGAGAAGAGGCTGCTCATGGGCCGGGATGATACCAATTCGACGAACTGCTAAGATTGCGCGCATGAGCGCCCCCTCCGCGACGCCGCCCGCCCCGAACGAGAGCCGGCTCGCGTTCGTGATGCGCGCGCTCAAGTACCGCAACTACCGGCTGTTCTTCGGCGGGCAGATCGTTTCGCTGGTCGGCAACTGGATGACGAGCATCGCGACGAGCTGGCTCGTCTACCGGCTGACGAAGTCGGCCTGGATGCTCGGCATCATCGGCTTCTCCGGACAGATTCCCGCCTTCGTCCTCGCGCCGTTCGCCGGGATCTTCGTCGACCGCGTGAACAAGCACCGCTTGCTCGTGCTCACGCAGAGCCTGGCCATGCTGCAGTCCTTCTCGCTCGCCGCGATGACCTTGAGCGGGCACGCGACGATCGCCGGCCTGATCGCCCTGAACTTCATCGACGGGGTCATCACCGCCTTCGATATGCCGCTTCGCCAGTCTTTCCTCGTCGAGATGATCGAGAAGAAGGAGGACCTCGGCAACGCCATCGCCCTGAACTCCTCCATGGTCAACGCCGCGCGCTTGATCGGCCCCTCGATCGGCGGCTTCGTCATCGCCGCCGCGGGCGAGGGCTGGTGCTTCTTCCTCGACGGCCTGAGCTTCATCGGAGTGATCGTGGCCTTGCTTTTGATGAAGGTGCGCCCGGTCCCCGATCGCAAGCGCCACCCGGGCGGCCCCCTCGCGGAGATGCGCGAGGGCTGGGACTACGCCGTCGGCTCCATCCCGATCCGGCGCATCATCTTGCTGCTGGCGCTGGTCAGCCTCGTCGGCGTGCCGTACACCGTCCTGATCCCTCTCTACGCGGGCAAGATCCTCAACGGCGGACCGCACACCCTCGGCCTGCTGATGACGGCGATCGGCACCGGCGCGCTCGCGGCCGCGATCTGGCTGGCCTCGCGCAAATCGGTGCTGGGGCTGGGCCGCGTGATCCCGCTGTCCGCCGCGGCGTTCGGCTTGGGACTGATCGCGTTCGCTTTCTCGACGACGCTGTGGGTCTCCGTCCCCCTGCTCCTGATCACAGGCGCCGGCTTCATGACGCAGATCGCCTCGAGCAACACCCTCGTGCAGACCGTGGTCGACGACGACAAGCGCGGAAGGGTCATGAGCTTCTTCATGATGGCCTTCCTCGGCACGGCCCCCTTTGGAAGCCTGCTGGCCGGAAGCCTGGCCGACCGCTTCGGCGCGCCGCGGACGCTCGCCGTCGGCGGCGTGTGCTGCATCCTCGGCGCCGCGTGGTTCGCGCGCGGCCTGGAGGAGCTGCGCGAGGCCGTGCGGCCGATCTACCGGCGCATGGGCATCCTGCCCCAGCTCACCGCCGCCGTCGAGACGACCGGCCGGCTCACGTTCGAGACGCACGACTGACGAGCTGGGCCGAGCGGACTGGGGTCAGGCCTTCACTTATTCAACTTATTCGCCGCGCGCTCGCGATCTCGGGAGCTTTCATCCGGCGACGTGACTCGTCAGCGACCAATCGCGGATCGCCTTCGCGCCCTTCGGCAGGAAGGCGGCCTTGTGGCCGCCGGGGAGGACGATCTCGCTCGTGACGCCCGGGACTTGGAACAGCGCGGCATTCTCGCGCACGCCCTCAAGCGGCAGGAAAATGTCCCCCTCGGCCAGGACGAAGAGCACGCGCGAGCGCCGGAAGCCGTTCTTGATCTGCTCGGGCGGCGGGTACGGCAGGCCCGGGTGCGGTGCGGCGTCCATCGCCTCGATGACCTCCTGGCGCCACGTCCCGTCGCGGCCGATGCGCTGAAGCATCCAACACTCGTCGAGCATCCACTCGGCGTCGTACGGCAGCGCCTCCGCGGCCGCGCGCGCCAGCGTCGCGTCTGTGTGGCCCGGCGAGGTCATCGGGTTCGAAAGGATGTAGTTGAGGAAGTTCGACGCGCCTTCCTCCGCCACGAAGCCCTCAAGCCCCGTCCTGTCCGCAGCGAGCAGGTCGTCGAGCTTCTTTGCGAGCTTCTTCTGCCAATCTCCGTCCTCGCCCTGCCCCAGGTACGTCCACAGGAAGTGCGCTCCGTTCGCGTCCAGTCCGTTCGCGGCGAAGCGGCGGCGCAGGTCGAGGATCTTCGAGACGAGGTCGGGGCGGGTCTCCCTCAAGCGGAAGTTGAGCTCCCTCTGCTTGGCGCGCCGCTTCTGGAACTGCCCGAGGAAGTCGCCGTGCGGCATCGCCGCCGCCGTGAAGGCGATGCCCTTCGGCACGCGCGTGATCTCCGGCAGGCTCATGTAGTGCATGCCGACCATGCCGCCGTAGCTCTGCGCGATCATGAAGAAGTCCTGCCCCGGCAGAACCTTGTTCAGGACCTCCTGGTGGTCCAGCGCCACGTGCCAAGAGTCGAAATACCGGGAGATCAACTCCGGCTTCGCGCCGGGGTTCTCCAGATCGAGCGGGCACGAGTTGCCGTCCGTGCCGCGCTGGTCGAGGATGAGCACGCGGAAATATCGCGACAGCTCGCCGAGATAGTCGACCTTCGCCGGGCGTTCGCCCGTATAATCGAAATCGTACGGCCGATACAGCGACGACGGCATCCCGGGCCCGCCGTTGACCACGACCACGACGGGATGCGTCTTGTCGGCGACGGACGTTCCCTGGACCGGGATCAGTCGATAGAAGATGTCGACGGTCGGACTCGCGCGCCGTGCGTAGTCGAGCGGCACGGTTACAAAGCCGCGCTGTTCGACATCGTGCCTGAGGATGCCGCGGTCTACGGGCTTGAACGGAAGAGCTTTCAGTTCGTCGAGCGTCGGCTCACGGCGCCAGTCGATCGCTTTCATGTGGAGATTATAGACGAAGTCGGAATGGATTCTCCGAGGACCTAGATTCCCGGGCTATTGGACTCATGCGCTCGAAGCGACCCCCAGGTTATAATAATGACCTGCCCATGAAGAACTCCCTCTCCCTTCTCGCCCTCGCCTTCGTGATCGTCCCCCCGTCCGGCGCCGTCGCCCCCGACCAGGCCATCGGAAACCTCCTCGACGCCGTCGCCGCGCCGTCCGCCGTCTTCGACGGCAGCCGCCCCGGCGCCGGAGCCGTCGTCGCGCCCGTCTCCGGCCGGACCCATCTGCCCGCGGCCGCAGTGAAGGCCGCCGGAAACTCCACGACCGCCGCCCCGGCGCCCGCGCCGCAAACGCCCGCGGCGTCCCCCGACATCCAGCCGACCTCGGCGCACGGCATCAGCGACGGCCGCCTCGGCCTCTACTCCGAGGACGGCTTCGAGCTCGGCACCGGGCGCTGCTCGCTGTGCAACGGCCCGCGCGAGGGCAAGTGGTACTTCCTGGACGAGGTGATCGCCACGCCGAAGTCCGGCCCGCCGGCCCTGGTCTGGATCGGCTCGCACGAGCTGATCGAGGGCGCGACGCTCTCCAAGGACGGCACGACGATCACGCTCAAGGACGGCACCTCGATGCCGTTCGCGCTGACGCCGAAGATCGCCATGAACCGCTCGTATTATGACGCCTCGAGCGTGGCCTACTTGAGCTCGCGCACGCTGCGCATCCGCGGCGAGTTCGCGCTCGTCGACGGCGTGCGCACGCTGGTCGCCCGCACGATCTGGCCCGAGGACTTCAAGATCGACGCCGCGAACCTCTCGACCGCGGACGCGGCGAGCGCCGGCGACGTCGACAAGCTGGTCGCGGCCGACAAGGGCGGCGCGAAGGCCCCATTCGAGACGAAGCTCCTCTGGGAGAAGCCGGGAGCGGACCGCGCTTGGGACGGCAAGCCCGTCATGGGCTTCATGCTCAACGGCGCCCAGGGCGACGACGACGAGGCGCTCGCCGGCCACTTCAGCTTCTTCACCGGCGTCTATCCCGCCGGCGGGAGCATGGCGGACTGGATGTTCGACAACTTCTACGACATGGACCTGGTCAGCGAAAAGGGCATCGTCGCCAGCATGGTCCCGATGGACAAGTACATGACGGACCTCAACAGCGGCCAGAGCTGGTACCGGCCGACGGACATGCTCGTCCTCGTGATGAAGGACGAGCGCGCGCCGCTGGCGCTCCAGGAGAAGTTCAAGGACCAGTACGCGAAGTACTACGCGCACGCGATCAAATACGACCGCATCCACAACACCTGCGCGGCCCTGATCGTCGACCCGCTCAAGGCCGAGGGCTGGTCCATCCCGGCCAAGGGCCGAACGCCGAAGCCGCTCGCCTGGGCGATCTCGAAGATCGTGCAGGCGACCTCGAAGGATCCGAACGCGGGCAAGACCGCCTACGGCTACATGCGCGAGGAGCCGACGCGCGTCTTCCCGCGCGCGTCCTTTGACAGCGCGGGCGGAGAACTGCTGAGCATGGCGGGCGCCGACGGCGCCGCTCCCCTCGGCCGCGAGCTGACGCCCTTCGAGAAGGAGATCCAGGAAGACCTGGTCGCCGTCCTCTTCGTGCGCCTGCCGCAGGTCCCGTCGAGCCGGGCCTTCGGCCGCGATCCCGCCGGCAGCTTCCTGGGCTACGCCGCGCGCCGGCCGGACCTCAACAAGACCGTGCCGAACGATCCGCGCCCGTTCCCACCCGTCCAGCAGTGATCCGCTAGACGCCGAGCTCGTCGGCCTTGCGCCGGACGGAGCCGCGCTTGACCGGCTCGATGTAGAGCTCGTTGTAAAAGCGCATGTAGGACTTTAAGTACGGGAGGTTCTCGGTCATCACGTAGCTGCTCGTGAAGTCGATGATCTGGAAGGTGCGGCTCACCACGAAATAATCGTCGCGCCGCCCGTCCGTCTGCAGGCGCATCGCCGGGAAGTAGGCCGAGGGGATGTATTTCGCGGCGTAGGCGTCGCGCTGGACCATGTAGTCGTACGCGTCCACGAGAAGCTCCACGTAGGACGCTCCCGAGCGCTGGAGCGCTCCCGCCACGGCGTCCAGCAGGTCGTGGCTGTCGATGCGGTCGGTGCGGAAGCCGAGGATGGACGCCTGCTTGCCCACGCCGCCGTACCAGATGAACACCTCGGTGCCGCCGTCCTCGGAGGCGAGCAGCCAGTTCGGCTCGTGGAACGGAAAGAAGCTGTTGGAGATCCGGCGCTGCTCCTTGTACGCGCGGAAGAGCTCCACCGTCTTCCGGGAGTCCTTCACGACGTTCAGGACGATCTTCTTCTTCGAAAGCGTCAGCGGCCCGCGCTCGGTGACGAGGTGGCCGCGATCGAGTCCCAGCTGGCGCCGAGCGATCTTGTAGATGTCGTAGAAAGGCGGATAGAGGTAAGGGCCCTCGCGCCGGGACTTGAGCGCCTTGGGCGTGAGATACACGTCGAGGTTCAAGTGCTCGAGCTCCTCGATCTGGACCGCGTTCGGGAAGAAGCCCATCTTGTGAAAGCCGGCCTCGGCGACCATCTTCGAGGGACCCTCGCTGACGGTGCGGCTCGTGCCGTAGATCACGTCGACGAGGTCCGCGCCCTTGGTCAGATAGCGCACGCCCTTCTTGAGCATGGTCGAGCCCAAGCCGTAGTGCCGATACTCGGGAAGCACGACGCCGCCGCCCGCCTTGGCCATGCGGTTCTTCGGGTCGCAGATGAACAGCATCGCCCCGGCCAGCCGCTTGTCCTTCTCGTCGGCCGCGACGAGCCACAGATGACGCTCCGGGTCGGCGATCTCGGCCTTCATGCGCTCGACGTTTGTGCCGAACTCGAGCGGGTACTTGCCCTTGTAGATCTTCTGGAACAGCTCGCGGATCGCGGGGGCGTCCGCGACGCGCGCCTCGCGGAACAGGATCCTGCGTCCGGAGAACCGGCGCCGGTCTCGTATGCGCTCCACTCAATTCCCCCTGGCGCCGGACATGCGCCGGTCGATCACGTGACGCATCTTGCCCGTGCGCGGATTGGTCTCCAGACCGCCCGGCTCGACCCATTCCACGCGGATGGGATGGACCTTCGACTCGCGGACGAACTCCTCGTACAGCGGGCGCGCCTCATGGATGCGGCGCACGAGGAGCTCCGCCGCCGCCGCGGTCGCCTTGGACGACGAAGGCGCCGCGATGCGGACGATGAGGCCGTCGAGACGGTCGTGATGCACCACCACCAGCTGGAAGTTGACGGGGCCCAGGTCGCTCTTGAGCCCCATGAGGATCTCGCGCACGTCGTTGGTGTAGATCTTGACCAGCCCGACCTTGGCCGCCTCGTCGGAGCGCCCCATCAGCAGGAACTTGCGGTCCGCGGCCCCCTTCGGCTCCAGCCACATCCCCCGGTCACCGACGGGATAGCGGATGATCGGCATCAGCGAGCGGCCCAGGTCGGTCGCGACCAGCAGTCCCTCGCGGCCCGTCTCGTCGATCGGCCGGCGCGTGACCTCGTCGACGATCTCGAGGATCGTCTCCCGGCCGAACGAGCGATGCTCGTTCGGCCCGCAGGAGGAGTCGACGTAGCCGAGCGGGCCCGCGTCCGTGCTCGCGTAGCCGATCGACAGGGCGCGCACGCCGGGAAAGATCTCGGCGAGGCGCTCGCGCTGGTCCGGGTACATGGCCTCGCCGCCGAACAGGACGCGCTCGAGCTTCATGCGGCCGGCGAGACCGCGCGCCGCGGCGTGTTCCGCGAGCTCCAAGATCGTCGTGGGCACGCCGGCGACCACGTTGACGCCGAAATCGGCGACGAGCGCGGCGGTCTCCGCGACGCTCGTGGCCCCTCCGATCGGCAGCTGAAGGACGTCGACCGGGGATTCCTCGAGAGACTTGTTGATGAACAGGAACGAGCCGTACAGCTGGCCGGCGTAGAACAGGTTGGCGACGCGATCCCCCGCCTTCACGTTCGAGGACGCGATGCCGCGGCCGAACAGGACGTTGAACGCCGCCCATTCCGATTTCGAGAACACCGAGAACTTCGGGCTGCCGGTGGTGCCGCCGCTCTTGAAGACGATGCCGTCGTGCATCGGTCCCGTGAGCACGGAATTATTCTCCAGCCCGTTGGCTCTCCAGAACTCGCCTTGATCCAGAATGGGAAGGGATTCGAGGGAAGCAACGCGTCCAGGAAGCGATGCATAGAGATTGCGATAGAACGGCGAGCGCTCGCGGACGTGCCGGACGAGGTCCTCCAGCTCCCAGGTCATGAGCGAGTCCTCCGGTCGAGGATGCGGACGAGCTTGCCGCTGCCCTTCGTCTTCTCGAGACCGTCCGCGGGGACGGCGACGACCTCGAGCAAGAGCACCTTGTCGTCGACGACCGTCTCCGATAGATCGTGGTCGCTCTCGAGCAGGGCCGCGCGCGCCTGGACCAAGTCGGTGTTCGACTCCCGCGACAGGCGCACGGTGATCTTCTCCTTCAACCCGTCGTGGTCGAGGACGACCTGGACGGCTCCGGCGTGGCCCAGGCGCTCGGAAAGGATCGCCGCGAACTTCTGATAGTTGAAGAACGAGGTGCCGATGCGGAACACGTCGCCGCTGCGCCCGAGCAGGCGGAAGCGCGGCGACGCCCGGCCGCAGGGGCACGGGGACGGCAGCCAATGACCGACGTCGCCCAAGTCGTAGCGCTCGAGGGTCTGGCCGCGGCGCGCCAAGGACGTGAACACGAGGCGGCCCACGGTCTTCCCCTCGACCGGCGCATCCTTCTCGAGGTCGAGGATTTCCAGGCGCTGGAGGCGCTGGTGGAGATGATGGGCGCTCCCGTCGCAATGACGGCATTGGTAGCCAAGAGGGCCGGCGTCGACCGATCCGTAGCCGATCGACTTAATCATCTCTATCCCGAATGTCGCGCTCAAGTAGCGCCGTTGCGCTTCGTTGAAGTGCTCGCCGCCGTAAAAAATCTTTTCGATGTTCGCTTCTTTGAGATTCTCTTTCTGCTGCTCGAACAGCGAGACGACGTAAGAGGGCATGCCGAGGAGGACGTTGACCTTGTTCTTCACGATGGCATCCGCCACCATCGCCAAATCCGGCTGCGCCGCCATCGGGAATTGGACCGCGCCGAGCTGCTCAAGGACGGAGAAGATGCTCAGGAAGCCGCCGTACAAGCTCCCGCTGAAGAATAAATTCATGCTCCGATCCTTCAGCGGATCGAGCCCCGCGGCGTAAAGCCCTTCGGCTCCGGCGCGCATCTGCTCGTGATAGTCGTCGTAAGTGAAGACCGAGAGCTTCGGCTCGCCGGAGCTGCCGCCGCTCTTGAAGTAAAGGTGCGCGTGCTTCTCGTCGACCTCCATGGCCTGGAAGTCGGCCTTGGTCATGATCTTGGCCGGGCGGGAGGACGCGGACGGCTCCGCGCGGCGCAGGTCGGCGAAGGACGAGATGCCCGCGGCCTCGGGACCCAGCTGGACGCTCACGCGCCGCGCGTAGCGCTGGAGAGCGTAAACTCCGTCGTGCGCCTCGCCGCTGTAGCTGCCCGGCATGTCGCCGACGCGGCGCACGCGCACGGCCCCCGCCTTGAGCAGCAGGTCCGACAGCTCGCCGGCGTCGTCGAGGCGGCAGGCGAGGCCCGCGGTCTGCAGGTACGCGCGCATCGGCCGCAGCGTCGCGACGATGCCCTCGCGCGGGAGCGGCTTGACCCAGATCGTGCGATAGAGCGGCGAGGCCGCGAGCGCGGGACGCGCGTCGGCCAGGATGCGCCAGCCCTTGTCCGCTTCCTCGACGACCTTCGCGCGGCCGAAGCTGGCTTCCTGGCGAGCCAATTCGGAGACCAAGGTGATCTCGGCGCTCTCGGCGGGCGAAGGCTCGAGGCGGGGCGTCTCGCGGGAGACGCGATCGAGGGCGTGAGCGAAGCGCGCGACGAAACGCTCGACCTCGGACCAGTCGCTCGTCTCCAGATAAAGCACCTGAGGGCTCGAGCACGCTTGCTGCTCGAACGCGCAGACCTCTCGAGCGGCCGCTTCCAGCACCGCGGCGTTTTCGAACTCACCGGAGGCAAGATACGCGAAGGATATTTTATGACCCCACTCCACGACGCGCGCCGAGGACGGGGCGAGCTTGCGGATCTCGCGCATGGCCTCCTCGCCGCCCCAGGCCGCGATGCCGTCGGCCGCGGCGAAGACCTTCTCGAGCAGGTCCTTGCGGCGCGAGGAGAATCGCGCGGCGACGACGCGCCGGGCGACGGCGCCGGTCGCGTCGCACGCGCCCAATCCCTGCAGGAACAACTGCGGGAACGAGCTCTCTCCGCTGGTCTTGAGAAAATTCACGTTGCCCGACAGCAGACCTTCGATCACGCTGAGCGGCGCGGCCGTCGGCGCGTTCGAAGGCGCGACGTGCACGAGAAGCCCGAGCGGCGCCCAGGCCTCGAACACCGCGTCCGAAAAGCCGATCCGGACCGGCAGGAAGGGCGACGCCGACCCCAGCTCGCGCCGCAGCTTCGCCTCGAGATTCTCGCGCTCGAGGAACGCGGCCGACTCGGCCAGCAAGGCTTCGATCTCCGCGGAGCTCACGGCCCCCGACAGAGACTCCTTGAGCCGCGCGTAGTTTCCGGTTTTCGCCCTCAGTTGCCCGGCATACGCCTCGGCGGCCGCGAGCAGGACGCGGGAATCGAGGCTTTCGCCCGCCGCGCGCGTCGCGGCCCAATCGGTGAAATGATCCAACCGTCTCTCCAGCTCGGAGTCGTCGAGCAGCTCGCCTTGCCACAGGTGGATGCCGACTTTGCTGTCAGCGCTGAAAGTCATCGCGCCAGCATCTCCGCCGCCGCGATGGCGCAGCTCTTGTTCTTGCTCGTCCCCGCGCGGCCGTGGACGACGAAATAGGGGGCGGCGATGCCGCAGCCGCACTCGGAGCCGGGATGGAGCGACGCGAGGTCGCCCATCAGCACGGAATGCGCCGGCATGGAGGTGATGTACGGGCTCGTGAAATGAAGGAAGCCGCGCTCTCCGAAGCCGAGGACGGCGAGCGTCTTCACGTCGCGGATGAAGACCCGCGACCAGACCGGGACGTGGAACTGATGGCGCGCGCACTCGACGTAGGGAATGGGATGCTCGACGGAGCCGAAGCCGTCGCGCAGGCGCGCGTCGGGGATGCCCAACTGCGCGTTGACCCGCGCATAAAGCTCGCTCTTCGCGATGGCCTGGTCGGCGTTGCCCTTCCAGCCGCCGCCGAGGAACACCAGCGACTCGGGCGAGAGCTTCAGCGTCGGAAAGCCGAGGTCGCGCATGCGCTTGAGCGTGAAGTAGAGAAACGCTGGAAAGCCGAAGATGCGGACCGGGAGCCCCTCCTTCTCGTAGCGCTGAAGGGCCGCGATGCAGCCGAAGACGTCGAAGTCGTGGCCGCCGGTCCCGGTGCGGCGCAGGGCGACGAAGACGCCCTGCGCCGGCGCGAACTTGCGCAGATAGTTGTCGGTGTAGGCGGTCCCCAGCTTCGAATCCGGCTCCGTCTCGTAGCTGTACAGGAGATAGTTCGTCTTCGTCGACGGGGTCGCCCAACCGTTGCGCGCGAAGATCCCGTCGAGCATCCGCTGTCCCGCCTTCATCGACCAGCGGTCGAAGAAGACCTGAGACTTCTGACCGGTCGTGCCGGAGGAGGTGAAGTGGGCGAACACGTCCTTCTTGTCGATCGAGAGAACCTCATGAGTCTTGAAGAAATTGGCCAAGACGAACGGGATTTGAGCGCAGTCAGCGACGGATTTGATTTTCGAGGGAAGAAAGGCGTTGGCGACGCAATGTTTTGAGTAGAAATCCGAGCGCTCGCGGTGCCAGGCGGAGGACTCGAGCATGGCCTTCACGTACAAAGCATCGGCTTCCGCGCCGTGCGCGAAAGGATCGGAGAGTTCGCAAAGACGCTGCACGGCGGCCAGCTTCGCCGGATCGGGGACGCGGAGGGGCTCTTCGTCGGACTTCATGCGTGTCTCAGCTCCCGGTTCGAGACCAGGACGGCCGTCGCCAGGAACAGCATACAACTGCAGGCGACGGCGAGGCTACGGACTTCGACCCGGCCGACCAGGAGGCCCAGCGCGCCCATGGAGAGCGGCAGCGACGCGTTGCTGATCAGGTTCACCATGCTCATCACGGTCGGGACGTCGCGCGACGCGGGGCGGGACTGGAACAGGTTGAGAATGAACACGTTCGCCGTGGCCAGGAAGAAGCCGAGCGCCGCCAGGCACGCGCAGCCCTGCCACGGCGCCCGAGTGAGGGAGAACGCGACGTACGCGACGGCCATGAGCCCCATGCCGAGGCAGATCTTTTTCCCGGGCCGGGCGCCGAACGGGATCAGCGACAACGCGACCCCGCCGAGCGCGGTTCCGACGCCCAAGGCGGTCTCGAGCGAGGCCAAAGTGCCGATCGTCCCCCCATAGGCGGCTTTCGCGAACAGCGGCAGGAAGACCAGCAGCGGGCCGAAGAAGATGTTCATGCCCAGGAAGCCGCCGATCATGAAGCGCAGGAGGGAGTCGCCGCGGAGCAGCTCGCCCATCCCGGAGGCCCGGGCCGGCGCGCCGTCCTCGCCTTCCGCCGAGGCGGGAAGCCGCGTCAGCACGCCCGACTCCAGGGCGGCCGCGAAAGCGTAGCTGAGGCCGTTGAAGAGGAAGAGTCCGCGAAGCCCGAGCCAAGGGTAGAGCAGCGCGGAGCACAGCGGGCCCACGATGTTGCCGAGCGAGAAGCAGGAGTCGATCACGGCCGTCAGCTGCTGGAGCGCGCTCGCCTCGCCGAGGTACAGAGGCAAAGACATGATGGCGGGATTGAATAGCGCGCCCGCCAGGTTCGAGGCGAACGAGGCGGCGAACAGGACCTCCAGCTGCGAGCCCGGAGCGACGCGCGGCCAGACCAGAGCCAAGCCCGCGAAGATCGCGGCGCGGATCCAGTCCGCCCAGATCACCGTCTTCAAGGGGCCGAGCAGGTTCGTCCAATGCCCGGCTTTCCACGCCAGCAGGAGATGCGGCAGGGCCGAGACGGCGAGGAACCACGGGATGACCGCCAGCGACGCGCGCTCGGTCAGGACCCAGATGAGCCCCACGGTCATCATCTTGTCGCAGATCTGGGAGATCAATTGACCGCAGAACAGGCGCGCGGCGTTCTTGTCGGACAGGACCGCGAACATTGCGAATATTGTACCAGTCCGGCGGCAGGCAATTGGAGCGCGGCGCCCCGCCCCGGCTCAGGAGGCGCGCCGCTCGAGACGCGCGACGCTGAACCAGCGCCGGTCGTCGAGCCAGCGGCCCGCGAGGCGCAGGCCCGCGCGCGCGGCGAGCGCGTCGAGCTGGTCCAGCGTGTACTTCCGGGAGTCCTCCGTGTGGATGCGCTCGCCGCGCGCGAAATGGAACGTGCGCGCGAGCGCCGCGACGGAGACCTCCTGCTCGCGCGCGCTCTCGAGATGCATCTCGATCCTCCCCCCGGCCTCGTCGTAGAACGCGCGGTGGCGAAAGGCCGACGGATCGAAGCGGCCGCCCAGCTCCGCGTTGATGCGCCGGAGCAGATTGAGGTTGAAGCGCGCGGTGAGGCCGGCCGCGTCGTTGTAGGCCGCCTCGAGCACGGCGCGGTCCTTGCGCAGGTCCGCCCCCAGGATCCAGCGGCAGTCGAGGCCCCCGGCGCCCGCGAGCAGGCGGCGCGCCTGCTCGTCGTCGAGGTTGCCGATGCTCGAGCCGAGGCTCAACATCAGGACCCGCCCGAGGCGGCTTTTCCGAAGCCAGGCGAGGCCGGAACCGTAGTCCCCGACGAGGGCCGTGACGCTCAGGGCGGGGTAGTCGCGCAGGAGGCCTGGCGCCGCCTCCAGCAGGGCCGCGCGCGAGACGTCGATCGCGACGTAATGCAGGCCGTCCTGCCTCGCGAGCAGGGCCTCGATCAGCGCGCGCGTCTTCGTCGAGCTGCCGCTGCCGAGCTCGACCAAGGCCGCGGGACCGCCGGGTCCGGAGACGATCTCGGCCGCGTGCCGGCGAAGGATGCCGAGCTCCGTGCGCGTCAGATAGTACTCCGGGAGGCGCGTGATGCCCTCGAAGAGCCGCGAGCCGGCGGCGTCGTAGAAATGCGCGGGCGGCAGGCTCTTGGGCCGCGACGACAGGCCGAGCAGCGCGTCGCGGGCCAGGTCGGTCCCGCCGCGGCCGAGCTCCACGACGCTCAGGCGTCCCACGCGAGGCGCACCCCCATGAACTGCCAGCGCTTCTCGGGCTGGAAAAAGTTGCGGTACGTTCGGCGGACGTGGCCGCGGGGAGTGGCGCAGGAGCCGCCGCGCAGGACGTACTGGCCGTTCATGAACTTCCCGTTGTACTCTCCGAACGCCCCGTCGGCCGCGCGATAGCCCGGATAAGGGACGTAAGGGCTGGACGTCCACTCCCAGGCGTCCCCGAACAGCTGGCGGAGCCCGTCTCCGGCGTTCGCGGGCAGCGGGCTCCACGCTCCATCCTCCATGAAGTTCCCCTTCGAGGGCTCCGCGCCGTGGGCCGCGCGCTCCCATTCGGCCTCCGTGGGCAGGCGCGCGCCCGCCCAGCGCGCGAACGCGTCCGCCTCGTACCAGCTGAGATGGCAGACCGGCGCCGCGCGATCGACTGCCTCGCTCCAGTACATCGGGCTCGTCCATCCCTCCAGACGCGCCCGGTCCCAGCCGTCCGAGAGCCAGTGGCGGAAGTCGCGATAGCCGCCGGCGTCGATGAATTCCCGGTACTCGCCGTTGACGACGAGGCGGTCCGCGAGCAGGAACGGCCTCAGCAGCGTCGCGTGCGCCGGTCCCTCGTTGTCGAACACGAGGCCCGCGTCGTCGCGTCCCATCGAGAAGGCGCCGCCCTCGAATCCGACGCGGACCGGCGCGGACGGAGCTCCGCCGCCGGAGCGCGGCTCGAAGGCTCCTCCCGGATAGACGGCGCCCACCGGGTTGTGCGCCAGGATGAGCTTGATGTCGGCGACGAGGAGCTCCTGATGCTGCTGCTCGTGATTGAGCCCGAGGCTCAGCGCTTCCTCGAACCCTTCTCCCGGCCGCCGCTCGATCAGCGCCAGCATCGCCTCGTCGACGGACTCACGGTAATCGAGGACGTCCTTGACGGTCGGCCGGGACAGCGTGCCGCGCTTCGTCCTCGGGTACGGGGAGCCCACCGTCTGGTAGTACGAGTTGAAGACGCTCGGGAAGCTCTCGTCGAAGAGCCGGTAGCCGGGCAGGCGGCGGCGCAGGAGGAAGGTCTCGAAGAACCAGGTCGTGTGCGCCAAGTGCCATTTCGGAGGGCTGACGTCGTCCATGGGCTGGACCACGTAGTCCTCGATCTCCAGCGGCGCGCAGAGGGCGGCCGTGAGCCGGCGGACGCGGTGATACTCCGCCCAGAGCGGGTTCATACGGCGGGCCAGGGACGCGGCCGCTCCAGCGCGGCGCGATCCCAGCCTCCGAGCTCGGCGGCCGCGTCGTAAGCCTGCTGGAAGAACTCGAGGACGGCCGCTTTCGGGTCCTTCCGCCGGCGGACGTCGTCGTACGGGAGCAGGAATTCCTTGAGTCCCTCGTGATAGCGGGCCCCGTCGCGCGGCCCGCGCTCCTTGAAGCCCGCCGGCTCCGGCGCGGCATAGGCGTAGAAAGCCGCGTCCACGTCCCCCGAGCCCGGCCACCAGCCCACGCTGATGACCTCGTGCGAGTAGGCCTCGCGCGTGACGAGATCGGCGCCGGGGCGCGCCGGCGCGCGCCTGCCGGAAAAACGGGTCAAGGCGAGGTCGAAGCTGCCCCAGAAGAAATGAGTCGGGCTCTCTTTTCCGACGAACCGGCAGCCGAACTCCTTGAGGACTTGGTCGGCGGCGAGCAGCGCGCGCCAGCAGCGGAAGGCGTGCTCGCGGTCGTACGAGGCGTGCACGACGTCGCGGTCGAGCGGGATCGCGCCCTCGAACTCGACCGGCATCGGGCGGATCGGGACTTCGACGCCGAGCTCGCGCAGCGAGCCGAGCACGCGGCGATGGAATTCGGCGACGGTCATCGGCTCGAGCCGCACCGTCCGCCGGCCGCCCTCGCTCGTCTCGACGTCCAGGCGGTGCTCGATGAAATCGAGCCGGATCTCGAACGCCTCGTCCCCGTAAGGGATCGCCGACGTCGTGAGGCCGCGCGCCGTGAGGTACAGCGGAGCCTCCCACCAATGGTTGCAGTGCGGCGCGCACGTCAGGCGCACCTTGCCGACGACCTGCAGCCACATGTGCAGCGTGTCGTAGGTGTCCCGCCAGTCGGAGAGGCGCAGCCGCGGCCAGCTCACAGCATCTCCTCGTCCACGTAGCACCAGCGCCAGTCCTCGCCCGGCTCGAAGGACCGCATGATGGGATGCTTCGACGATCGGAAGTGCTTCGTCGCGTGCTTGTTCTTCGACGAGTCGCAGCAGCCGACGTGGCCGCAGGTCAAGCAAAGCCTCAAGTGGACCCACTCGTCGCCCGACTCGAGGCACTCCTTGCACCCGTTCCCGCTGGGCGCGACGTCGCGGATCTGCGCGACATGCTCGCATGTAGACATGGTCCCTCCGCTCGGGGGATTGTCTCACAACCGTTATGTCGTCTTTGCGATACCTCCGTCTCAATCCGGTGCCGAAATTTCGTAGAACGAACCCATGCCCTCGCGCGTCTTCATCATCCGCCACGGCGAGACGGAATGGTCGCTGTCGGGCCGGCACACGAGCCGCACCGACCTTCCGCTGACCGAGGCCGGCGAGCGCGACGCGCGCGCGGTCGGCGCCGAGCTGCGCTCCGTCGAGTTCCGCCTCGTCCTCTCGAGCCCGGCCCTGCGCGCGCGCAGGACCTGCGAGCTGGCGGGACCGACGCGGGCCTCGGAGATCGAGCCGGCCCTCGTGGAATGGGGCTACGGCGAGTACGAAGGGCGCACGACGGCCGAGATCGTCCGGGAGCGTCCGGATTGGGACCTCTTTCGCGACGGCTGCCCCGGCGGCGAGACCCCGGCTCAGGTCTCCGGGCGCGTCGACCGCGTCCTGGCCCGCGCGCGAGCCCAAGGGGGGAACGTCGCGCTCTTCACCCACGGACATCTCGCGCACGTGATGGCGGCGCGCTGGATCGGTCTCCCGGTGCTCCAGGCGCGGCACTTCTCCGTCGCCGCGGCTTCCGTCAGCATCCTCGGCCTCGCCCGCGGCGACTCCGGAGCGCCGGTCATCGCGCTGTGGAACTCGCGGCCGGGACGGCCGCCGGCTTAGCGCAGGTCGAGGATGAAGCGCACGCGCCAGTCGCCCAGCGACAGCGCCTCGACGCGGCCCATGAACATCCCGGCCAGGCGCGTGAAGCGGGTGAAGCGCTTCGCGGCCGGGGACGGCGGCGCGTCGTCGCCGCCGAGGCAGAAGGCGAGGCCGCGCTCGCGGGAGCTCGGGCAAGGCGTTAGAAGGTAGGAGCCGCGCGCGTACGGGGCCCAGCTCGGTCCCTCGAGACGGATGCGCCCGTCGTCTTCCGCGGCGGCGCGGCCGGCGGCGAGCGACAGGACGGCCAGGAGAAGGAAGAGCGCTCGGCGACTCGTCGTGATGTTCATTTTCGGCTCCTGGGCGACCGTCGCCCGGGTTATAGCGGAGCCGTGTTACGCGCCTATTGCGCGGAACGAAACTATTCCTGAACGGGAAGGTCCGGGGCCTCGCGGATCGCGCAGATCCGGTTGTCCTCGACCTGGTAGATCATCGGGGCGACGATGACCTTGGGATACAGGACGCGCAGGCGCTTGGCCTCGGAGACGACGAAGTCGATCTCAGCGCCGATCTCGTGGGTCGGCAGGTGGCGGTCGAAATGCTCCTCCGCCTCGGGCCGCTCCCAGCCCGTTTCCATGAGACCGCGCACGAAGTCCTCGCGGCGCGCGGCCAGCCCCGACATGCCGCAGTTGGTGTGGCCCACCACCGCGATCGCGCGCACCCCGCCGACGGCGAGCGCGTAGGAGACGCGGAACTCGCTTTGCCGCAGGTTCGCGCCGCCCGTGCGCAGGATGAAGGCGAAGTTGTCGGGGATGCGCAGGTGCTTGCGGCTGTCCATGCACATGCCGATGAGCAGCTCCGGGCGGGACGCCCGCGGCGGCAGCGGCGCGTCGAGGTCGTGGTACTTGAGGAGGGCTCCGAGGGGCGTGTCGCGGTAGGACGCAGGGATGTCGGCTTCGCCGTTGATGGGGATCAGACGGTTCATTTGATCTTCTTGAGCAGGGCCTTGATCGCGGCGGCCGAGGCGGCCTCGGTCGCGGCGGCCGCGTCGTCGCCGGAACCCGACGACGAGACGCTCCACAGCAGCTCGTTGGTCTTGGCGTCGAGGAGGCGGACGTTCAGCGAGACGGTCGCCGGCACGGTCTGCGTCTCCGGGACGACCTGGCTCGTCTGCGTGATCGCGTAGCCAGTCACGACGTTCTGCACCGTCCGCGTGCGCGTGTCGCCGCTGCGCTGGGTCGTCACGACCTGCCCGTAGATGGGGTCCGACTGGGACTGCGGGACGTCGACCATGACCGTCTCGTCGCGGGGTCCCTGGTATCCGGTC
>DATNGC010000106.1:0-3027 GCA_035606075.1 Elusimicrobiota bacterium | reverse complement strand
TACTTGCCGTGGCACTTCTTGAACTTCTTGCCGGAGCCGCAGTGGCAGGGGTCGTTGCGGCCGACGTCGGGCCCGGACTTGACGAAGGTCTCGGGCTTGGGGGACTTGCCGTCGACGAAGTACCAGGTCCCGCCTTCCTTGCGGAACGTCGCGATCTCGCGGTGCTCGTAATGCTCGCCGCCGGTGGTGAAGCCCGCGACGAAGCTCACGACGCCGGTGGTGTCCTGCGAGCCGCCGCCCTTGGTGGCGACGATCTGCAGGCCGTTCCAGGTCGACTCCTTCGCCCACTTCTCGGACGCCTTGCGGTCGAAGTCGGCGCGGCTTTCAGGCGCATGGGTCTTTTCGATGAAGTCGATCTTGCCGGTCGCGTAGCTGGTGTAGCGCGCGCGCATCAGCGCCTCGGCGGTCGGAGCCGCGGCCTTGCCCGAGACGTAGGGCTCGCAGCAGGCGGCGAAGTCCTTTCCGGACTTGCAGGGGCAGGCGTTCGTGGTCGTCATATTTTGATTATAGCGGAAGAATAGCGTTTGAAAAATAGAATTTGACATAATCAGCCCATGGCCACCCGAGCGAGGATCCTGATCGTGGACGACGAGGCGGACAATCGCCGCGTGTACGGGGACCTTCTGTCGGCGGAAGGCTACGCGGTGCGTCGCGCGGCGACGGCGTCCGCCGCGTTCGCCCTCGCGGTCGAGTCCCCGCCGGACCTCGTTCTTTCCGACGTCTCCATGCCCGGCGAGGACGGCATCTCGCTCCTGAGCCGCCTGCGCGCCGAGAAGAAGACCGCCAACGTTCCCGTGATCCTCATGTCCGGCGTGCGCACCGCGACCAACGACCAGGCCGAGGGCCTGGACCAGGGCGCCGACGACTACCTGCCCAAGCCCGTCCCGCTCACGCTGCTGCGCGCCAAGATCTCCGCGGTCCTCCGGCGCTACGGGGCGGCCGATGAGCTCGGCGACGTGCTGAAGGCCCAGGGCCTCTCGCTCGACGTGTCCTCGCGCACCGTCGTCGCGGGAGGCAAGAAGGTGGCGCTCACGCGCAAGGAGTTCGACCTGCTCACGACCTTCCTGCGCAAGCCCGGCCGCGTGCTCTCGATCCCGTTCCTGCTCGAGACCGTCTGGGGCTACGATCCCGCCGACTACTCGGACCCGCACACGGTCGGCGTGCACGTCTCGACCTTGCGCAAGAAGATCGGCATGAAGGTCGGCGAGCGCATCGTCGCCCTGCCCGGCCTCGGCTACCGCTTCGACGCCTGACCCGATTAGTTGAAAAAGTGAAGGCCTGACCCCGTCGTCAGGCGAACAGGCCGCCGTCGACGGGGGCGATCCAGCGCGGGAGCACGAAGGAGAAGCGCGAGCCTTGGCCCTTGGCGCCGTCGATCTCGAGCGCCGCGCCGTGCGCGTCGAGCACGCGCTTGACGATCGTGAGGCCCACGCCGAAGCCCTTGGCCGCCTTCTGCCCCTCGGGCGTGCGGTGGCCCTCTAAAATACGCGCGCGGTCCTCGGGCGCCACGCCGATGCCCGAGTCCGAGACGTAGACGCGCAGACGGCCGTCCTTCTCGACGGCCACGCCCGCGGCGACCTTGCCGTTCTCCGGCGTGTACTTGATCGCGTTGCCGAGCAGGTTCGTCGCGACGAGGACCAGCGCCTCGGGATCGGCCAGCGCCGGGGGGAGGTCCGGCGGGAGGTCGAGCGAGAACGCGAGGTTCTTGCGCTCGTAGAGCGGCTTGAGCGCGGTGGCCGCGTCCTCGAGGACCCGGCGCAGCTCCGCGCGGCGCGGGTGGACCGCGAAGCGCCCGTCCTCGAGGCGGCCCATGTCGAGCAGGTTGCTGACCGCCAGGCTCAGCGCGCGCAGGTTCGCGTCGAGGACCGTGTAGTACTCGGCGCGGCGGCCGGTCGGCGGCGCCGGCTCGGTCGCGCGCAGCAGGTTCGCCATCCCGGCGAGCACGCTCAGCGCGTTGTTGAACTCGTGGCTCGTCATGGAGACAAGGCTTCCCTTCAGACGCCCGAGCTCTGCCTCGCGCGCGTACTGCTTGTTGAGCCGCTCGGCCATCTCGCGCATGGCGTCGGCGAGGTCGGCCACCTCGGGGCTCGCGCGCGGCGGCGAGAAGGCCCACTCGCCGCCGAGCTTCCAGCGCCGCGCGTGAACGCGCAGAGCCGAGACCGGCCCGGTCAAGTAGCTCGACAGGAACAGCGCGACGAAGCCGGCCGCCGCGCCTCCGGCGAGCAGGATCAGAAGGACGGTGATCCGAGAGGTGCGCTGGAGCTCCTCGCGCCGCGCGCGCAGCTGCGCGACGTGCGACTCGCCCAGCGCCGTGAGGGGGGCGGCCGTGGTCTCGAGCCCGCGGCCCACGCGGCCGGCGCGGGCCGCCTCCGCCGGCGTCAGCCGGCCGGCCCGGCGGCGGGCGATCCATTGGCCGGACTCCGCGAGGTAGGAGGTCAGCCGCCGGTCCATCTCGTCGACGCCGACGCGCTCGCCGGGCTCGGTCAGCACGGCGGTGAGCTCGCGCTCGATCGCGCGCACCTGGTCGAGCGCCTCGTCGCGCCGGTCGAGCCACGAGCGCTGGCCCGTCAGAAGATATTGGTCGGTGTTCTGGTCCACGCGGTGGAGCCCGTCGCGCAGGTTCGGCAGGCTCGAGAGGACGGTGAGGCTCTCGTGGAACTGCGCCTCCAGGCGCGCGTGCGCGCGGCTCTCGATCCAGGACGAGACGCCGACGCCGGCCGAATAGACGAGGAAGAGGCCCGCGACGACGACGAGTTGGGATCGGAGGTTGGGCGCCCTCATTTCGCGGGGACCTCGGCCTTGCGCCGCTCGAGCGCGCGCGCCCGGGCCTCGAGCCCGGCGGCCTTCGTCTCGCGCTTCGTGCGCCGCAGCAGGTGCGCGTAGTCGTTCAGCGTCGGCAGCAGCAGGACGCTGTCGCGCCCGTGAGCTTTTTCGCCTTGCTCAAGAGCCCTCTGATAAAGCTCTTCCGCGGCCGCGTCCATGCGCCGCGCCTCCTCGAAGAGCGCGAGGTTGTTGGTCGCCGCGAGG